>LUTY01000989.1 GCA_001640045.1 Candidatus Thiomargarita nelsonii
GGTGCGGGTGCTTACTATGTTCAGATGGCAGCGGAAGATTATAAAATGGGCTTGGCGTTCAGCAACTCTGTCCCTCACGTTGCTCCATACAGTGGCATTACAGCAACTTTAGGAACCAACCCTTTTGCTTTTGGCGCACCAACCAGAAATGGGCAATCCATACTTGTTGATTTTTCTACGGGTGCTAGTTCAGGTAGTGTCCCTCAACTGCCTTGAGGGATATGTTTACAAATAAAAAATTGATTTTAATCACATTATAGCTTGAAGGCCTCAATACGACAGCTAATATAATCAGTTACTTATAAACTCACCGACAAATTTTTTGCTTATCAAGGCAGTTGAGGGACACTACCAAAATTTTTGCAAATGGATAAAAGATCAAAAAGAGTATAAACTATTATCTAACAAAAAAAATTGAAAGGAGCAATATGTCAGGCTATATTTCCGATTTTCCTTCGCGGCAACCGCCGGTTTCTAGCTGTCGCGTTTACCCGACCAATGCCTTCATCGAATTTTTGAAAGAAGATATCGAACAATCGATACAGAATCGCTTTGAACAACAAGTCAATAGGTATCCAAACCGGATTGCCATCAAGACAAAAACTCAAGAATTCACCTACGAGCAATTGAACAAAACGGCTAATCGTCTGGCACGCGCTCTCCTGTCACCGCGTGGCAAAGGAGAGAAACCTATCGCGCTGTTGCTTGAAAAAGGCGCAATCTTGATCGCCGCAATGCTCAGTGTGTTGAAGATAGGCAAAATATACGTGGTGCTAGACCCTTCATTTCCCTCAGCAAGGAATGCCTACATATTGGCAGATTCACAGGCAAAGCTTATTGTGACCAACAACGGGAATATTGCTTTAGCTCGTGAATTAGCTCAGGAAAACGGCCAACTGCTCAACGTCGATGAAATCGACTCGGTCTTTTCCACTGATAACATGGAGTTGTCAATCTCACCCGACACACTTGCTCATATCATTTACACGAGCGGTTCAACCGGACAGCCAAAAGGCGTTG
>LUTY01000990.1 GCA_001640045.1 Candidatus Thiomargarita nelsonii
CTTTTTGAGTCTTATCCATTGCTCCGTCAGAGTGATAAAATTTTAATCGCTGATTTATATGATCCTGTGCCTTTAGAAGTTTTAGAACAACACAAAGGCACGGAAAACATGCAGCTCATCGCTGATCAAGTACGCATGATGAATACTCAAATCAAAAGGGCTGATTATTTTTTGTGTGCCAGTGAGCGCCAACGCGATTTATGGTTAGGTCATCTGCTGGCTTTGGGTCGTATTAATCCCTTGACTATTGATCAGATTCAACAGCGTGTGATGACGGTACCTTTTGGGATACCAGATAGCCCTCCACAGCGTACTGGTGCTGGTTTGCGAAAAACGCTTGATGATGATGGGGGATTTGTTTTATTATGGGGCGGCGGCATTTGGGAATGGTTTGATCCGCTGACCTTGATTCGTGCTATTCATTGCCTATTGCCACGTTATTCTGATTTAAGCTTAGTGTTTTTGGGCACCCAACATCCTAATCCAACGATTGAGGCTATGCCAATGCAACACCGTGCTGAAGCCTTGGCGCATGAGTTAGGTTTATATGGCAAACAAGTTATTTTTCAAAGGGGTTGGGTGCCTTACGATAAGTTACACAATCATTTACTCGATGCTGATGTGGGAGTCAGTGCCCATTTAGATAGTTTAGAAACGCATTTTTCTTTTCGTACCCGTCTTCTTTATTATTTATGGGCGGGAAAACCGATTATCACGACCGAAGGTGATGTACTGGCTGATGAGATTGCTCAAATGAAAGCGGGCATTGTCGTTAACCCAGCGGACGAGGATGCTTGGATAGCCGCTATTGAAAAATTGCACAATCCTGAACATTATGCTACTTATGTAGAGGGTGTTAAAACCCTCGCGCAAAAGTATCACTGGTCAACAGTCACTCAAGCTTTGATTGCCTGTTGTCGCAATGCTAGCCGTTCTCAAGATATGATTTTAGAAAATGGATCAAGAAAATCGCTTGTGTGGGACTGCGAACAAGCCTATCATGTTCTAACAGCGCAGTTG
>LUTY01000991.1 GCA_001640045.1 Candidatus Thiomargarita nelsonii
GGCTTTCACCATTAGGTAAGTTGTTGCTTTATGTCCATGGTATCAGGACAACATTTCCTTATGTATCAGATATATACAATCGATGGGCGCACCTGTGATTTTTGAGTGTAACCCTAAATGGGGTGTTTTTGAACCATGCCCAAATTGGTAAAACGCAATTCAATTCGCCGTCTATTCTCGTCTGGGTAGCGATTTGCCTGAGCAGTTAATTCACCATTAGGTAATATCAATCAGCTGAGTACACCCTGAACGTCACTCCACTTAATTCTGGTTGTTTTCGCAAGAAAAGGGCTACTGCCAAAGCACGCATTAAACCCAAATCAGCATTTGAGCCATAATGTAAACCTGAAATATCACCTTTAGCAACCGCATTTTCTAGCTTTTCATCTAAATTGCTATATCCCCCAGCAATGACTCCGTCCGTATGACCAATCACTTCAATGACATTGACTTTGTGTTTGTCTTTAATGTCTCTTAATTTTGGAACAATGTCGTTTTTTAAGAGATTTTCAAACTCTTCAGAAAGCCGTGCATGACCGCTATTAAAGGAAAATCCTAACGTTTCAGGTAAATTAATAATAGGGGGTTTATCAGCTTTATCGAATTCGCAGTTTATTAATTTTTGCAAAAAAATTAATTTTTCTGCAAGCCAAAGCATCAAAAACACCATAAAAATCGCTAGCAAAGTGTCAGCAATGCTGGGCCAAAAATTAAATTCGGTGTCATTGTTTTTGGGTTTAAACATGCTGCAAATTAACCTCTTTTAAATATTTTAAATAAAAAAGAAAACCACGATTTTTGTCTATCCTTGAGCAACTGATGCATTTCTTCAACAGATTTCTCAATTTTTTTCACGGAATCCATTTGATTTAATTCTTCTTGTATCGTCTGTTGTTGTTGCTTAAGACTTTCCATAAATTTATTTTGTGTACGAATTAAGCTGTTTTTCAATTCTTCCACATATTGATGTAAGAGTGGATCCACCCCCATTTTTGCTAATTTAGGGATCAATGATTCTG
>LUTY01000992.1 GCA_001640045.1 Candidatus Thiomargarita nelsonii
ACAAACCAATAGCACGTTGCATGGCAGATTCAATGCCTGTGTAGTCTGCTTCGTGGAAAACATAACCATTACGTGCAGTAATGGCTTTGTTGGAAAAGTCTCGGTCAAATATGGTATCTACTAGCCCTCCGACGGCTCGCACAATAGGTACAGTACCATATCGCAAGGCGATCAATTGTGCCAACCCGCACGGTTCATACATACTGGGCATGATAATCATATCTGCCCCTGCATAAATGAGATGAGCTAATTCTTCGTCAAAGCCAATCTCCAAATGACAATCTTCATTATCATTTAATTCTTGTTTCAGATGCCAGAATTCTTGGTTAATGCTAGATTCTGGGCTGCTCCCCAACAGGACAAATTGTGCGCTATTTTGCAGTGAGTAGAATAGTCCATGCCGGATCAGATGGACACCTTTTTGGACATCCAGACGACCTACATAGGCAATGATGGGTTTAAACTCTTTGCGTAACAATAATCTATCGCGCAGCGCCTCTTTATTGCCATATTTATTTTCCAAGGTTTCAATGTTGTAATGATGGGGGATGAGTGGATCTATTTCAGGATTCCAGACTTCGTAATCTAAGCCATTGAGAACGCCACGGAATTTATTTTGGTGAATATGTAAGGTATCGCCCAAAGCATGCCCTTGTTCAGTGTGAAGCGCCTCCCAAGCGTGTTTTGGCGATACAGTGGTGACATGGTTTGAGTAAACGATTCCCCCTTTCATAAAATTCAATGCCGTTGAGTGGACATTGTCTTGGAGACGCTCAGAATGGTAGTAATATTCTGGTCGATTCAATTGGCTGGCTGACAAGATATGTGTCCCGGTGATGCCTTGATATCTGAAATTATGGATGGTATAGCAAACGCGGGAGTGATGCAGGCTTTGGTATATTTCATAGAGCATAACGGGCACAAGCCCGGTTTGCCAATCATGGCAATGGAGTATGTCAGGATGTTTGTTAGCTAGCTGCATAAATTCTAGCGATGCTTTGCTGAAAAATGCAAATCGC
>LUTY01000993.1 GCA_001640045.1 Candidatus Thiomargarita nelsonii
ATGCCGATCAATTAGAAGCTGAGATTGATATGGCTGCTGAAAAGTCTGAGCTGCCTAAAAAGCCTAGATTTGATGAGATAGAAAAATTTACTATCCATTTGGTCACGTATTTTGGCATCCTTGATTTAATTCAGGCGAGCGCCCGTCCAAGATAAATCTTGGACTCCGAATACCATGTTATTTTAACATTAATTGTTGAATTAGAGAGCAGATAATATGCAAAATACATACACTGCCATCATTAAAAAAAAGGAGAATTGGTGGATTGGATGGATTGAAGAAATCCCCGGCGTTAATTGCCAAGAAGCCAGTCGTGAAGAATTATTGGAGAGCTTAAAAATCACCTTAGAAGAAGCTTTAGAATGGAATCGTAGTGACGCAATTCGTGCAGCGGACTCTAATTTTTACGACGAGGTTCCCATTTTTGTATGAAACGTAGAGAACTGCTTCGACATCTAAGAGTTCATGGTTGCGAACTTTTGAGAGAAGGTGGAAAACATTCGTGGTGGTATAATTCTCAACTCAATAAAAGATCAGCCGTTCCTAGGCATTCTGAAATAATAGATATTCTGGTAAAAAAGATATGTAGGGATTTAGGAATATCATCACCAAAATAGCGAACGTAGCTAAGCAAAGCGCCGTAGGGCGTATATGTCGCATGAAAATCAAGCAAGCTACGCTCGCGTAGGTGCGTCCCACGCACCTTCTTGATGTCACTGTAGATAGATTAATGGTGCGTAGGACGCACCCTGATAGAAAAATTTACTAGTTTCGGTTCGCGGAAATATCCATCCAAACTTCGAGCCAAATTCCAAAAAATCCTATTTTTTGAAAAAATAGGATTTTTCACGACGACTAGATATCAAAGTTCATCCAGAATAAGCCATATATCAGTCGCTTTGCCAGATTTGAGAAAAAAGAGATTTAACTTGCATTTGGATTTCCTTATAATT
>LUTY01000994.1 GCA_001640045.1 Candidatus Thiomargarita nelsonii
CGCGATTGTTGCTGGTCGAGCCACAGTAGTTCTGGTTGGTATTTTTACGCCATGAGAGTCCGGTCTCGGCCTGCTTGCGACCGTCTGGATTCGTGTGCAACATCAGATGAATTTCGTGATGGTCCAATATCCAGGTTGCATCAGCATCGGTGCTATAGTTACCCACTAGGTCTTCGGCGAAACGGGTACACAGCTCGGCGGTGGTATATTCCCGAGCGTGGATGGCACAGGTCATAAATATCTTGGGCTTGGGGCCAGCAATGGCGGAATTGGTCAAGAGCAAGACTTTCATGTCGTAACCGCCCAAACTCGCATCCTTTTCCCACGAGTCGCCAACATCGCTCCAGATAGCTTGTGACAATTGCCTCCGCGGTGGCAAATGTCTCTTCTACGGTACGATAGCACGAATAACCGGGGATTCCAGTGCTTTCGGGCTGAGCAGCTTGCTGTTGCTGCATATCTGCCATTTGAGCTTTGAGCGCGTCATCAATTTCCACGCGCAGGTTGGCATCGAGCAAGCGGCTGTATTCTTCAGCAGTCACTTCCAGGACTAGGTAACCTTTTTCATATTTCGACTCCAATGGCTCTATCCATGTAGCGATTTTGTGGGCGGTTTTCAGATCGTCGAAATACACACGGACGATCAAGTTTTCGTTGTCAGGGGAGAGATTGACATCGCTGGCTAGAGCAGATGTCCCCATCCCCCCTATAACCAGGATAAGGCTTAAGATTAAGATATGTCGTAAGTTTTGCATAATATTAGATTTTCTCTTTGAAGGGTAACACTTTATCAACGGCTTTGGTTAAAGCTTATCGAGAAAGCGATTGCTATACGAATGGCTGACGAGGTACATATTCTGGTTGATTGAGAGATGACGCCGGAGCGTCATGATCGGCGTTCCAACGCTGGAGCGTTGGAACGATAAAATTGTTTGCAGCAGTTTGCCTCGCGTCCAAGAAGGCATTCCGCAGCTTCGCTAAGGGAACGAGAAAAAGCTACAGCC
>LUTY01000995.1 GCA_001640045.1 Candidatus Thiomargarita nelsonii
AGTCGTGCTAGGATTATTAACTTACGTCGTGCCACAAGTGGTACAAGTATTTAATCATATTAATCAAGAATTGCCTTGGTTGACACGTACCCTGATTGGCTTTAGCCAGTTTTTGCAAGATTGGGGCGGCTGGCTACTGTTATTATTAATAATTCTGGGAATGGGTATCGCTTATCTGTTGCGTTTTGACAAACCATTAGCGATTTTTCATCATATATTATTATACACGCCTTTAGTATCGCGCTTAGAACGTGGTGCCAATGTGGCTCGCTTTACTCGCACCCTGAGCATTCTCACTGAAAGTGGCGTACCCATGTTAGACGCTTTGCGTATCACAGCCCAAGTGGTTTCTAACCGGCAGATACGTGAAGCTGTCGAAACGGGCTGTCAAAAAGTCCGCGAAGGGAGCAGCCTACACGCAGCATTAGGAGAAAGTGGTTTATTTCCGCCAATGACTTTGCACTTGATAGCCAGCGGCGAAGCTGGTGGCAAACTCGAAACGATGTTAGAACGTGCCGCTGTCATGCAGGAGCGTGAGCTTGAAACTTTGATTGGGGTATTGTTAGGCTTATTTGAGCCCTTGCTGATTTTATTGATGGGCGGGATTGTGTTGACGATTGTATTAGCGATACTCATGCCTATTTTTGAATTGAATCAATTAATTTCGTAATTATCATGCTAAAAAATATCAAACCACTGACGCTATTCACATTATCAATGATAATGACAGCTTGTGCCACATCCTCAATCAGCCGCCCGGTTATCTTTTCAGAGCAGCATAGCGATATCCACATGGAAATACGTTTACGAGGGACGATAGAATTAGCCAATAATAAAATCAATGGCTTAAAATTGACAGAATTATCCGGCTTAGCCTGGGATGAAGATGAGGCGGTATTATATGCCATATCAGATCAAGGCTACCTGTTTCATTTGCGCCCCAGCATTCAGCAGAATACGCTTATTGCGCTGACAGCTTTATCCGCCTATCGGCTACAAACTAAACGAACAAAAGATT
>LUTY01001006.1 GCA_001640045.1 Candidatus Thiomargarita nelsonii
GCTGAGTTGCGTTTTCAGGCTAATTATGAAAATCTGGACTTACCGCGAGGGGTGATTCATGCCGATTTATTCCGCGATAATGCCCTATTTAACGGCGATAAATTGTGTGGCATTATTGATTTTTATTATGCCTGCAATGATGTTTTGCTTTATGATATTGCCGTCACGATCAATGATTGGTGTAGTTTGCCCAATGGTCATTTAGATGATAAACGGGTAGATGCCATATTTGAGGGTTATTACGAAAATCGCACACTGACATCGCTTGAAAATGAAACTTGGCCAGTGATGTTACGAGCGGCGGCACTACGGTTTTGGTTATCGCGTTTACAAGATTTCCATTTTCCGCGCCCCGGCGAAATAACGCATATTAAAAATCCTGATGTTTTTCGCAATATTTTACAGAAACATATATAACTAGGAGTCCAAGATTTATCTTGGACGTCCATGATAACTAAAATGACATTTCAAGCATTAATTCTCGCCCTACAAGAATATTGGGCTAAACAAGGCTGCGTCTTGCAGCAACCTTATGATATGGAAGTTGGCGCCGGCACATTTCATCCTGCGACATTTTTACGGGCAATTGGTCCAGAGCCCTGGAGTGCGGCTTATGTACAGCCATCCCGCCGCCCTACCGATGGGCGTTATGGGGAAAATCCAAATCGCTTGCAACATTATTATCAATATCAAGTGGTTATAAAACCATCGCCGCTGAATATTCAAGAATTATATCTCGGCTCCTTAAAAATGCTCGGCATCGATCCGCTGGTGCATGACATCCGTTTTGTGGAAGATAATTGGGAATCTCCGACACTCGGTGCCTGGGGATTGGGCTGGGAAGTCTGGCTCAATGGAATGGAAGTGACCCAATTTACCTATTTTCAACAAGTGGGCGGCTTAGAATGTAAGCCGGTGACGGGGGAAATCACTTACGGCTTGGAACGCATTGCCATGTATTTGCAAGGCGTAGAAAGCGTATATGATTTAGTGTGGACAGAAGGTGTCACTTATGGCGATGTTTTTCATCAAAATGAAGTGGAAATGTCGGCCTATAATTTTGAACATGCCCCAGTCAATGAATTATTTCGCTTATTTGATATTTATGAAAAAGAAAGCCAATCATTGATTGAAAAAGGTTTCGCATTGCCGGCTTATGAACTGATGCTCAAAACGTCTCATACGTTTAACTTACTCGATGCCCGTCATGCCATTTCTGTTACGGAGCGACAACGTTATCTTTTGCGAGTGCGGACGCTGGCGCGTGGTGTGGCACAAGCTTATTATGAGCGCCGTGAATCTTTGAATTTTCCGATGTCCTCCCAGCAGCCCAGCAGCGAGACTCTCCCCTTTGAAAAAGGAGAGTTAGAGGAGGATAGTTCTGAAACCCGTGATTTATTAATAGAAATTGGTACAGAAGAATTGCCTCCTAAAGCCTTGCAAGGCTTATCGGAAGCATTTTCTTCGGGGCTTTGTCGCGGACTTGAGCAAAAACAAATCAGTTATAAGGTTGCGACACCTTTTGCGACGCCGCGCCGCTTAGCGGTAGTCATCAAAGGGGTGGCGACTATGCAGGCTGATCGTCAAACCGAAAGACGTGGTCCTGCCCTAGCAGCCGCTTTTGATAAAAATGGGCAACCGACTAAAGCGGCTTTAGGATTTGCGCGATCCTGCGGCGTGGAAGTGGCTGACTTGGAGCAACAAAAAACTGAAAAAGGTGCGTGGTTGTATCATCGCAGTACGCAGCCCGGGCAAGCCACTGCCACTTTGATAGCTGAGATCATTGAAGCGGCTTTAGCTGCATTGCCTATCCCTAAACGGATGCGTTGGAGTGATTTACCCTTTGAATTTGTGCGCCCGGTACATTGGATCGTTATTTTATTCGGAAAGCAGGTGATTGATGCCCAAATCCTTGGCGTGCGTAGTGGACGCGAGACGCGGGGGCATCGTTTTCATCATCCTGAGCCGATTGCCTTAGCTCAAGCGAGCGACTATACCAAACGGTTAGAAGAACAAGGTCATGTCATTGCCGCTTTTGCGGTGCGTTATGAGCATATCAAAGTCTTGGTTGAAGATGCAGCAGAAGAGATAGGGGGTGAGGCGATTATTAAGGAAGACCTATTAAATGAAGTGACCAGTTTGGTAGAATGGCCTGTGGCGGTAACCGGGACATTTGATGAAAAATTTCTTGAAGTCCCACCCGAGGCGCTGATTGCGACCCTAAAAAACCATCAAAAATGTTTTCATGTGGTCAATCAAGAGGGCAAATTATTGCCGCGTTTTATCACCGTGAGCAATATTGAGAGTCGTCAACCAGACGTGGTACGGGCAGGCAATGAGCGGGTGATTCGTCCCCGTTTGAGCGATGCCGCTTTTTTCTGGAAACAGGATCGTAAAAAATCCTTGGAGAGTCGTTTAGAGCAATTAAAGACGGTGATCTTCCAAAAGAAGTTAGGCAGCTTATATGATAAATCCCAGCGAATTGCCAAATTGTCTGGCATCATTGCCAAACAATTGGGTGCGGAGGAATCTCAAGCTATTCGCGCAGGGCAATTATCCAAGTGCGATTTGATGACTGAGATGGTTGGCGAGTTTCCAGAATTACAGGGCATCATGGGTGAATATTATGCTGACAATAAGGAGATAGCAACCGCCTTGCGTGAGCAATATATGCCACGTTTTTGGGGTGATGCGCTGCCAGGCAGCCCACTGGGTCAAGCTTTAGCCATTGCTGATAAATTGGATACTTTAGTCGGCATTTTTGGCATTGGGCAAGCACCGACGGGTGATAAGGATCCATTTGGCTTACGTCGTGCTGCCATAGGTGTTTTGCGAATTATGATTGAACAATGCCCTTTGCCTTTAGATATATATCAATTATTGGAAGAGGCACAGGCGGCATACCCGGATAATTTGCTAAACGCGCAAGCGACTAGCCAAGTTTTTGATTTTACATTAGAACGTTTACGGGGATATTATCAGGAACAAGATATCAATCTTGATAGTATTGAAGCGGTATTAGTGTGCCGCCCAACTTCTCCCTTAGACGCGGATCGACGGATTCGTGGCATAGAAGCTTTCCGAGAATTGCCAGCGGCGATGAGTTTAGCCAGTGCCAATAAACGTATCCATAATATTCTGAAAAAAGCCAAGTCATGCCATAGGCCATACATTAGGGCATTTGCATGTCATCAGTCCAGATTTTCCCCATCACCGCCCCAATGGGCGTGGTTCTGATTGGTGGAAAGTCACCGCTGAGCGGGTATTGCCCTTGATGACAGCCGATGATGCGGCACTGCTACAAGCTGAGTTGCGTTTTCAGGCTAATTATGAAAATCTGGACTTACCGCGAGGGGTGATTCATGCCGATTTATTCCGCGATAATGCCCTATTTAACGG
>LUTY01000997.1 GCA_001640045.1 Candidatus Thiomargarita nelsonii
GCGGATTTCTCGTAGTTCGTTGAGATAGTGTTGCTCTTTGGGGGCAGCCGCTCGCAAATGTTACCTCATTTACGCGACTGCCAAGTGGGACAATATGCGGGATTTAGTGGGAAATAATAGGAGTCCAAACTTTAGTTTGGACGTCCAAACTAAAGTTTGGACTCAAGCCAATCTATGATAAAATCACCATTCAAATTTTCATATTTAAAGGAGAATATTTAATATGTCAAACTCAACAAGCCGTTTGACAACGATGGCAATGTCCATGATGTTATTCGGCAGTAATCCACTGATGGCCGCTGATTGTGGCCCAGGATCCCATTGGATAGATAGTTGCCCAGCAGGTAGCTATTCAGTTGATACCATACTTGATGTAACAATAAAAGAGCAGCCCTGTGATGCGAGTGGCGGCACAATGCACCATGTTATCCTTCAGGGTCAAACCCAGTTCAAGACTGAGGCGGCTCAAACAGATGAGCTGCATGAGATGAAGATCGAAATTGTCTCCCGGTCATTCACGGGTGACGGCTATCTTTATCGTGCTGGCATAAATCAGGGACTCTCTCAGCAATCACGGGGTCTAGTTAGGGAATTAGGAGATCCTAATTGGGCTAGGTTATACCTTGATACTTTCTTTGAAATCAAGCTGCCCAACAATGTCATGGGAGGTACTACATTACATAATAATGAGGCTAGACGTATCCAATTGGATACTGACAAATTTCCTCCATCTCCAGACTATGAATCAACTCGTCGGGTTTTTACCCCTTTGCATAATGCAACTAATGTCGAAGTGGCTTGTTTTATCGAGTCAAGACATAGAACATCAGTCACACCTAACGATGCGACTTTCACTGCCAGTATTAGCAGAATTGTCAACTTGCGATGGAAAAGCGTGCCTGATCTCGATCAGAGGGGCTTTTTCGTTTGGAGGGGTCAACTCAAGGCGGGCAAAACTGAATGCTGTAAGACCAATCGAACATCACACTATAACGTTGCGGCGTGATGCCTTCATCAT
>LUTY01000998.1 GCA_001640045.1 Candidatus Thiomargarita nelsonii
AGAAAATGTACTGCTTACAGATACGCAAGAGCGTGAACAGGTTTTAGCTGCTTTACCTCAAACTAAAGGTAATCGTAGTAAGGCAGCCAAATTATTGGGAATCAGTAGAGCAACTTTTTATCGCCGTTTAAAGCCGTTAGAGATTGACATTTTAAAGAAGGCGACTTAATTTATGGATTTTGAATTATTTAAGAATTAGTGGAACGTGCTCGTTTGTTAGAGGATCATTCGCGGGGGGCGGGTAAGGAGCCGGCGATTTTTGAGCCGAAGTTGTTGGGTATTATGAAAGCGTTTTTAGTGATGGATTCTTTTGTGTCGGCCCAATGACCAGGTGATTGAGACAAGTGCCAACTTTTATATGGCATAGAACGAAACCACTCAAAATGCTAGGACTACGTGTTGTCTGATTGTGTAACACAATCATTGAGACGTTCAAACAAACTCAAGCAACGGCAATTTGCATGGGGGATTGACACTTATCTCAGTTATGTGGTTATTGGGCTAACCGCGCACTAATAGGAGCATGACTTAGTTAGTCGTCCGCTATCACGCATAGTCATGTGATAACGCGCAACTTTGATCAAGTTGATCAGGTCGATCAAGTTTGGGTTTATTTTCACCATCCCAGACTCAAACCACCGCCTTTAGAGCCGGTTTGAGATCTTTTTGAAGCAAAAAAATTTATAAAAATCTTGTTTTTTATAAAATTATCTAATATAAAGGTCGTTACCATTGGTATTGGCATCGTTGATCACGCCCGTGCTGTAATACCAAGGGGGCAGTTGGAATTCATACACTGCCTTGGCACAAAGGCGAGCTAATCGTCGGTTAGTCTTGTGAGTACCAAAGTTGCGTTGAAAATAGCTTTCATCACGCGCTCGGCGTTTGACGACAATCTCAGGCAAATTTGCTACTTTATAACGGTTTGCCACTCGTAAAAAAAACTCAAAGTCGATCAAAAATGGCTGTTTTCTCGTTCCCACGCGCCTGCGTGGGAATGCCGTCTGGACGCGCCAGC
>LUTY01000999.1 GCA_001640045.1 Candidatus Thiomargarita nelsonii
TATTTCATATAGTTAATCACAAATTGTGGTATCAATTCATCTGCTACAAGCTATAAGTATGTCAATTTTTGACTTTAAAAATAAAGTGGCGGGAAAAAACGCTATAAAGACCTCTGAGGTTTTGGAAACCTCAGAGGTCTGGGTCAAAATATTTATCTGAACATCTATAGCAGGCTATTATTTTATTACGTGTATGGTTACATTTCCATCTGTATCGATATCTGCGAGGCCATACTCACAGTCCGTGCATGGGTCGTCAGAGGAAATAAATGCCTGGTAAGTGGCACCGCTTAGATTATCTGCCTCCATAAATCCACTCAAGGGTTCCCATTCCCAATCATCATCATCACCACCAGCTCGACGTTGCCCAACTCGACGTTGCCCAACTATAAAGCCAGCGTTCTTGAATTCCTCCAAAGTGTTCCACTTAAACATCAAGCCACCAGGTAATCCTCCAATGGGGGGGACAACTTGAACACTGCTCTCTCCTAGTGTGACTGAGGTTTCGATCAAATCAAAACTTATAGATACCCTCCCAGTAGGCACCATAATCTTCATTTCAATAGCACCCACATTCGCAAAATTGACAGGCCCAACTGCACCCACTCCCATAGTAAATTGGTTATGCTCAATCATATAAGAAAATATCTGGTCAGAGTTCACATCAAGCAGATAGCTTGACCAGTGAGTTGCATCTGTATATATGCGGATCTCTATCTGGGTATCATTCGGGCTAGTCGATGAAACCATAAGATGTATTTTAGGAGAAGGCGCAGTCACCGGCAGGTTCAGGCCCTCCTTCAGATCTACCCCTCCAAGGCCAATAGGGTTTAGAGCACACGGGTTAGTATTGCTGCCATCAGGATCCACGCCATCCCACTGAAGGAGAATTTCCCCCGCTTGAGTCTCCTGCTCAATTATCAGCAAACCAGCGAAAAAAGAGTCCATCGTCACTCTGCCAACGAATATATCTTATTGTCCTCAAGATGCACCGTCTGTTTAAACGTCGTCAGTGACG
>LUTY01001000.1 GCA_001640045.1 Candidatus Thiomargarita nelsonii
CTGAGTATTCAGCGTTTCCCCTTGTAGCCATTGTCGCTGCCACAGGGCAAAGTCCACGTACTGGATGGGCAATTTGGGAAGCGGTGAAGACTTGCCAGTGCTGAAGGCTTCGTAGAGTGCCGCAAGCTCCCGTAGGAGTACGCCCATTGACCAACCATCAAAGACGATATGATGCATAGTCAGTAGTAGTACATGTACTTCCTTGTTTAATCGCAGTAAACTCGCCCTGATTAAGGGGCCTTGGGCCAAATTGAAAGATCGTTGCGCCTCAGAAGCGGCCAACCGCTGGGCCTCGGTTTCCCGGTCGTTCTCAGGCCAGTCACTGAGGTCAGTCACTGACAGCGTCAAAGTCAACGTTGGCGCGATGGCTTGGATAGCAATCCCCTTGTTCATTGGAAAATGGGTTCGCAAGACTTCGTGGCGACGTACAATCTCGTTAAGGCTTTTTTCCAGTGCGGCTACGTTAAGTGGCCCCGTGAGGCGAATGGTTGACGGACGGTTGTAAGCAGGATTGCCCGGTTCTAATTGGTCTAAAAACCACATCCTTTGTTGAGAAAAGGACAGGGGCAGTTCGCCAGTTCTTGGAATGGGTTGGATAGATGGCTGCGCTGCTACAGTCTTGTCGGCGGTTTCAACGTGTTTGGCAATGGCAGCAACAGTCGGTGTCTCAAAGAAAATGAGGAAAGATAATTCGATTTGTAGGATTTCGCGGACTCGGGCAATGACTTGAGCTACGAGGATGGAATCGCCGCCTAATTGGAAAAAGTTGTCGTGGATACCCACCGGCTCGATATTTAATACTTCAGACCAGATAGCAGCCAACTTTTCTTCTATGGGCGTAGTCGGTGCGACAAACTCGGCGGTTGCTGGCTCAGAGGCTGTCAGGCCAAGTTTGTCGGCCAAACCAATGCGTTGTAGTTTGCCCGTTGGTCCTTTAGGGATTTCATCCAAGATTATGATCTTGCGCGGGACCTTAAAATCAGCCAGTCGCGCTGCGGCAAATGCCTGAATATCTTTT
>LUTY01001001.1 GCA_001640045.1 Candidatus Thiomargarita nelsonii
CGTATCTGGACGACAAGCATCGGCTTTATTCTGACGATTGTGAAGCTTATTCAGATTTGTTTGGCGTTGTAACTTCTTCAAACTCATATCCATTTCTCATCGGTATTACTAATGATGGATGCCGTCCCCACACGCCTTTACCAAATTGTCATTACGACGGTTTTCTGAACTTTGTCAAAAAAAACAAGGATTTTTTTAATGGAGTGATTTTCGAGCAAGCCGGATTTTATCTTTTGAGGACAAAAGAGAAAAAAGGCAGTAGACAAATGTTCACAAACACGCCATACGGCGTAGCATTAAATGATATTGATCTTGATGAAGACCACATTTATAAAGTCTATCGTTTTCTAAAAAGTCTCTCTGATCACGTCAATGTTGTTTGGTTTGGTTCACGTATAGAGCCTCATATCACTGCTAGGATGATTCTTCAAAGAGGTTGTAATTTTGATTTTATGTTAAGACCAAAACAAAGAGAGATTTTTGAGGAATTAGACTCTTATATAGAGAAGTTGGTCGCTGATGAAGAGCGCCTGCATTTTGTTTCGCAAAATAAAGTCTTCCAGTACCGTTTTCCAGATGATTTTATGTCTTGTAATGGTATTTATTGGTCTGATGGAGACCACTTAAGTGCTTTAGGCGAAGAAAGGTTCGGCAAATATTTTTCTGTTCTTGGTTTATTTGCTCGTTGATTTCGGATGACTGCCGACGAAGTATGAAAGAACAATATGCTTATGTTGACTAAATCGTCAATGAAATTCTTGGGCACAAAAAGTGAGGAATAGCACTTGCAAATTCTTTTCAAAGTTTCTTTAGCAATGGAAATACCTGTTTTATCGGCTATTTCGGCTATGATCTTTTTAATGCCTCTTGGATTTTTCTTTATTTTGGTTATGACTTTTTTTTCTTCCGAAGCTATCTGGGACGTCCACTTCTAAATAATTGGAATAATTGGGGTCAGAGTAAAATTAAGGAACGTGCATAAATTAGACAAGTATGGCATTAATGTGGTAAAAATAAA
>LUTY01001002.1 GCA_001640045.1 Candidatus Thiomargarita nelsonii
CGGCTCATCCACTATCGGAGCTAACCACCAAATATCCCCAACGATACTATCCAGTAGCAGGTGCATAAACCCGTTCACTGAAAAAGCAAGCCCCAGTAAAGCGGTTGATTTTTTTGCGGAGGCCCGAAACCAAAGCATGGAAAGCAGCAAAAATCCCAGCCAGACTATTGGATAGTGGGACCAATAGCTGTGGTGATGCTGCATTGAATGGCGCATTTTGGCGGGAGCGAGAACGCAAAATTAGGCCATTTGTACATTTAATGGGTTAATATTAAAAGGCATTTCTTGACCAAGCTGTTTTAAATCGTATAATTTAACCGTCGTGCCTGGTTTGGCTTGTAAAATGCCGTTGAATAGTGTTTCTAAACTGATCTTATGGTGAAAACGAACTAAACTATATTGTCGGGCAATCAGCTTTTCCCGTTCTTTTTCTTGTTTGGCATCAGAATAACGATGGTAGTAGCCATTGCATTCTAAAACCAACATTAGTTTTGCCACAAAAAAATCAACTTTGTATTTACCAATGGGATAGTTAAAATGCAAATCAAAGCCTTCAAAAACCTTGGATAGCACTTCTCGCCATTGCACTTCGGCTGAAGTATTTGGTGTGGCAAAACTACCTATTTGACCAAATACTTTCTTTTTGAGTTCGATACCAATGACAGAGTCCATCCCCAAGGCAATTTTTGTGACATCGTCAAGGTGATAGCCATTCATGCGTGATGCTTTGCCACCGAAAGAGCGAATAGTTGCCACATTCAGTTGAATGGGTTGGATGTCGCTTTTGTGTTTTCTAAGAAAACTGTTGAGGGTACTTTCTGGCACGTCAAGGAATTGGGTAATGTCCTTTTTGATGGCAATGTCATCACCAACAGAGCAGGTAAAGCCAAATTCTTTGATGAGTTTAACCGCATCTATGTAGTTCTTTTGGGCGGTTTGTTGGATATTGGGAGATAGTCCGCAGGCTTGTTTGATGGCAGTGTCAAGGGCCGTTTTAATTAAGCTTGCCGACAAAA
>LUTY01001003.1 GCA_001640045.1 Candidatus Thiomargarita nelsonii
CACCGCTGCGCGGTGTAATAATTCCGGAATCCTCTTATCGGCCCGCCCGATTAAGCACGGTGCTCGCCGGCTCCGCTACGGCGGGCACCGTGCTTAATCGGGCTAGTTCATCATTTCTTTTACGAAAAACAAAAACCCTAAAAGCGTAAAAAACCAAAGTCAAAACCAAAAACCGACAAGAGTAAAAGTGTAAAAGTATATAGTGTTACTAAGGCTGCCTCAGCAGACGAAAACCGAGGGTGCTGTAGCGGCGGAACGGCGAGTAGCGGTCGCGATACGCCGGGCGGCAGTTCGGGGCGGTGACGTTCCAGCCGCCGCCGCGATACACACGGGTCGAGCCTGTAGAGGGGCCAGTCGGATCACTAGAGAGGCTGCTACTATAACTTCCATATATATCCTGTGTCCACTCCCAGACGTTTCCCACAGTGTCATAGATACCAAACGGGTTGGCTTTAAAAGAACCCACAGGAGCTGTGTACTCAAAACGGTCTCCACTATTGCGACAATTGCCTTTATTAGAGCCAATCTCGTTGCCCCACCAATATTTAGTGCTCGTCCCCGCACGAGCGACATACTCCCATTCTGCTTCAGTAGGCAAACGATACTTTTCACCAGTTTGTTCACTTAACCACTCAGCATAAGCCACTGCATCATGCCAAGACACATAAATCACCGGACGATTGCCACGCCCCCAGCCTTCGTCTTCGGGCTTTTTTCTACCCGTCGCTTCAGCAAACTTATCATATTCAGCAAACGTCACCTCATACCGCCCCATCCCAAAGTCTTGGGTAATATTCACCTTATGCACTGGTTTCTCCCAATCATAACCACCACCTTGAATGTCTCCCATTTGAAAAGAGCCTGCCGCAATCCACACCATCTGAGGTCCTTTACTACCATCCTTTAGACGATCTCGGAAAACTTGACCTGGGATATATATCACTTGTATCTGATCTTCAAAGTCTCTCAATTTCGGAGATTCTGGATTCACCAAACGTAAGCCTGCCATATATCGC
>LUTY01001004.1 GCA_001640045.1 Candidatus Thiomargarita nelsonii
TGGTTACAAAAACACGATCAATTTGATGCAATCGGTGGTGGGACTTATTTGTCTTTGCTTATTGGCAATACGCCCACTGCTGCAAATATCGAATCTTATGCAGAAATTGTGCGAGATCGATCTGTTTTACGTAAGATGGCGCAGGCGGGAACTCAAATCGCGGAGAATGCTTATAACCCTCAAGGACGGAAAACAACTGATTTACTTAATGATGCCGAACAGGTGATTTTTGACATCGCGGAAAAGGGCGAACAGAGTGGCTTTGTCGGAATTAATACCATTTTGGAAGATGCTTTAGCGCGTATGGAAATGCTCGCTGAACAAAATAAAGTAATCACAGGGTTGTCAACAGGGTTTGATGATTTAGACAAGATTACCTCGGGTTTACAGCGTTCTGATTTAATCATCATAGCGGCTCGCCCATCCATGGGTAAAACTTCATTTGCGATGAATTTAGCAGAACATGCGGCACTTAATGCTAAATTGCCTGTTGGGATATTTAGCATGGAGATGTCCAGTGAACAATTAGGAATGCGGTTGATTTCTTCTTTAGGGAAAATTGATTTGCGAAAGGTGCGTACAGGCAATCTCGAAGAAACTGGATGGGGACAAACAGTTGAAGCAGTCAGTCAATTAACAGATTCTTATTTATTTATTGACGAGACACCTGCTTTAACCCCAACAGAATTACGCTCACGGGCACGTCGTCTAGCTCGCGATAAAGGTAAATTAGGGTTGATTGTGGTGGATTATTTACAACTGATGCGAATACCCAACACCAGGGAAAATCGTACTAATGAAGTATCTGAAATCGCTCGTGCCCTTAAAGCTTTGGCAAAAGAGTTAGATGTGCCGGTTATCGCATTATCGCAATTAAATCGTAGCCTAGAACAACGGGCTGACAAACGTCCCATTATGTCAGATTTAAGGGACTCTGGAGAAATTGAACAATTAGCAGACCGGCCGCTAAAGCCTCTACCATACCACCTGTGACAAAAGCACAAATCGCCGCCGT
>LUTY01001005.1 GCA_001640045.1 Candidatus Thiomargarita nelsonii
AAAGGCACGATCAACAGGTTGTTTAGAGGCAAAAGCCTCCGCCCTTCCTATGACTGAACAATTGGTCACAATCAAAGGGATAAAAATACCCAATGGGAGTTGCCTAATGTCTATTTTAGACCTGCGATCAACCTGCGGGTTTGTCGTGAATGATTTTTCCTTAACTCAAGATCAGGGCTAAGAAATATGCCACACTATACCACTGAAAATATTCGCAATATCGCCCTAGTCGGTCAAAACGATGCCGGCAAAACCACACTCACTGAAGCCTTGTTACATCAAGCCGGTGCCATTAACATCCCCGGCAAAGTCGAAAACGGTAATACTATCTGTGACTTTGATCCACTCGAAAAAGAACACCAACATTCACTCAGTACCGCCATTGTCAGTCTTGATCAAGACGACAAACATATTAATATCCTTGATACCCCCGGCTATCCTGACTTGATGGGACATGCCTTGAGTGCCTTTGAAGCCGTCGAAACAGTGGCTGTGGTGATCAATGCCTCGGCGGGTATTGAAATGGTCGCCCGTCGTATGCTAGAACGGGCGGCTGAACAAAAAGAGTGTCGGATGATTATTATCAATAAAATCGACGCGCCCGAACTCGACTTGCCCGGACTCCTTGCAGAAATTAAAGCCGCCTTTGGCAATGAATGTTTGCCAATTAACTTGCCCGCTGACAATGGTACCAAAGTCGTCGATTGCTTTTTCAATCCCACTGGGGACTCCGATTTTGGCTCCGTCGCCGACGCGCACACACAAATCATTGACCAAGTGGTTGAAGTTGATGAAGAATTGATGGAAATCTATCTGGAGCAAGGAGAAGAACTCAGTCCCGAACAACTCCATGATCCATTTGAAAAGGCTTTACGTGAGGGACATCTGGTGCCCATTTGTTTTGTATCGGCTCGCAACGGCACCGGTATTTCAGAATTGCTAGAGATATTCACACGACTGATGCCGAGCCCGCTAGAAGGCAACCCACGCCCCTTCCTTAAAGGAGAAGGCAGCA
>LUTY01001016.1 GCA_001640045.1 Candidatus Thiomargarita nelsonii
GGCGCCAGCGTGCAATTTTCTAAAACGGAAAGATGCGGAAACAAATTAAATTGCTGAAATACCATCCCAATTTCTCGGCGCGTCTGTTCAATGTGTTTCAAATCATCATTGAGTTCAGTCCCAGCCACGATAATCTGCCCCCGTTCAGGTTTTTCAAGGCGGTTCAAACAGCGAATTAAAGCAAGTGTAGGGTGCGTCCTACGCACCATATCGTCACGTACAATTGATTTACACAGACATTTTGGTGCGTAGGACGCACCCTACGCTCGCTGCAAAGCATGCGAAGCATGGGGCCGCATGGAAATTTGTAAGTCTATCCGTTATTAGGTTGTAATCCGCTGTACTCAATGGTGATAATCGTTGAATCGATAAGCACGGGAACGACAGTGCGTAACATCAGTTACTGAACTGTATCCAAACACTCTCTTAACTTATCGGCAAGCCGCTGCATAAGAGGCTGATTCATCATGCTAAAATGATCACCCTGAACCATAAGGACATCCACCAAACCATCAGCATATTGGTTCCAACCCCATGTCGGTTCCGATTTTAATCTATTCAATGCCTCTTCTTCAATCCGCTCGCTGGCTTGAAATAGCGTGATTCGAGTCGGTTTGATGTCTTGTGGTATATAATCCATTCGACAATTCGCTTTATAAACTTCGATAAATCCCAGAATATCACTTTTGTCAGCGTCGGGCGGTAGAAAGGAGGCCTTCTTGAACCGTTGAAGCAGATAATTTAATTGGCTCTCTGAGTCAAGCGTTTGGAGAATTTCATAAGACACTTCTAAGGATTTTCCTAACCCCCGTTCTATCACATGGGCAGCGTCGAACAACCATTTAGCCTCATCCCAATCAGCACTTATCGTTTTCTCTACCAAATGAGGGGCAATCATGTCGAAAATCGCTAAAAGTGCGACTTCATGTCCCTGTTTCTGTAATTGTTGAGACATTTCAAAGGCGACTAAAGCACCAAAAGAATGACCGCCTAACAAGTATGGACCTTGAGGCTGCACCGTTTGCATTTCTTTAATATAGTGCGTTGCCATATCTTCAATGTTGGTATAAGGCTTTGATTTACCATCCAATCCTACGGCTTGCAAACCATAAAAGGGTTGCTCGTTGCCAAGTTGAAGTGCTAATTCATAAAAATCAGTCACATTACCACCCATGCCGGGCACACAGAAGAAAGGCCGTTTGGTGCCGTTGGGTTGAATAGCAACCAGAGATGACCACATTTTTTCGGTTGATTGGTTAAGAACAGTGGCTAACTGTTCAATGGTAGGCCCTTCTACAAGGGTCGATAAAGGTAATTTCTTGCCAAACTGTTGTCCTATTCTCGCCATCAGGTTGACCGCTAATAGGGAATGCCCGCCCAAATCAAAGAAATTGTCATGGACACCGACTCGTTCAACGCCCAATACTTCTGCCCAAATTCCTGCTAACAATTCCTCATTAGCTGTCCGAGGCGCAACAAACGTTTTTTCTGATAAGTGATAATTGCTCACTGATAATTGAGACAAGGCGCGGCGATCTATTTTGCCACTGGGAGTCAATGGCAGTGACATGAGTAAGACAAAGTCCGATGGCACCATGTAGTTAGGCAATTTTTCTTTGAGGGTGTGACGCAATTTGTCTCGTAGTGAGTCCTTGCCTTTCTCAAAAGACATACTGCCCTCTAGCAAAGCCCCAGCCGTACAAATATCTGCCGTTTGCACGGGTACCAAATGCTCATCATATTTGACTAAGCACTCACTTTGGTAAGGAATCCGTGTCGGAATGAGATCGGATACGACATAAGCGACTAAGCGTGGTTCGCCCGGTTCGTCTTCTCGCGCTATGACAACGGCCTCCTGCACATCTGGATGTTGGGCTAATACGGCTTCGATTTCGCCTAATTCAATCCGAAAACCACGAATCTTGACTTGGTTATCTATGCGTCCCAAGTATTCAATATTGCCGTCGGGCAAATAGCGGGCTAAGTCGCCGGTTTTGTAGAGGCGTGAATGAGGATCAAAGGGATTTTTGATAAATTTTTCTGCCGTTAATTCTGGGCGATTGAGATAGCCACGCGCCAAACCCACACCACCGATGTGTAGTTCACCCACTACACCAACCGGTAACAGTTCAAGATGCTTGCCTAGAATAAAAAGCGTGGTATTAAAGATAGGCTTACCTATGGGTATTGCTCGCTCCAAAAACCGTTCCGGTTGCTCTAATAGGTATGCCGCGCAAACATCGCTACACTCAGTGGGACCATAAGTGTTGACCGCCTGACAAGCCGTCGATTGTAACCAAGGCCAAAGTCTCGTTAAGGAAATCGGTTCTCCGCCAAGAAATACATAGCGCAATGAGGCTAATTTCTGAAAGCTGCGATTTTCACTGGATTCTATCAGTGGATAAAACGCACTGGGGGTGCAGTTGAGCCAAGTGATGTGTTGTGCGGCAACGAGTTGGGTGATTTTATTTGGCTCATAGCCTGCGGGCAACAGGTGCAATTGCCCCCCTTTGATAAGCGGTGCGAAAAAGTTTTTATGAGTCAAATCAAAACTTTCGCTTGAAATAACGAGAACACTATCTGTTGCAGTCAGGTTAAAATCGGTGACAAACCAATTAACTAGGTTTATAAAGCCTTGATGAGAAATTGCGACACCTTTAGGTTTTCCCGTCGAACCCGAGGTATAAATCACATAAGCTAAATTATCTGGTTTAAGCTCATTGACTGGATTCTCAGAACGCAGGGCTTGGGCATCAAAACAAACCACCTGCGCTTGAGTTGTTGGCAATCCCTCTTTTAGGCTTTCTTGAGTCAACAACACAGAAACGAAGGCATCTTCCAACATAAACGCCAAACGCGCCACAGGATAAGCCGGATCAAGTGGCAAGTACGCGCCCCCCGCTTTGAGAATGCCTAATAGCCCAATAAGCATTTCAACCGAACGCTCCAAGCAAATCCCTACTAACACATCGGGTTTCACACCAAGTTGTTGTAAATGATGAGCCAGTTGATTGGCTTTGAGGTTTAATTCTCGGTAAGTCAGTTGTTGATTTTCAAAGACGACAGCGATGGCATTTGGCGTTTTGGCAACCTGTTGTTCAAATAGATCAACAATCGTTTTATCACGCGCAATTTCATGCATTTCAAAACCGAGCGCTTTGGCACAATCCATTGCCGAGCGTTCATAACCCAGTGCCTTGGTTTTCAAAGAACAACCGGGATAATAGGGGACATGAGTAAGATTTTCAGACATATCAGTTCCTTAGACGAACTTTCTAAAACCGCTGACGACGGCCTGCTGAGTCGAGTTAGCCAAAAATTCCTGCCCAAGGGCATGGAGAATGACCCGTGGCTTCATCCGATTCAAATGAAGACGTTTAAGGCCCTCAAC
>LUTY01001007.1 GCA_001640045.1 Candidatus Thiomargarita nelsonii
AATAGCGTCGCATAAATGACCAATTCCCCTGACAGACGATGATAACTGGTGGATGCCTCAAAATTACTACCGTCAGGATGAAATTGAGTTTTCACGAATTAGGATTTCATCGCTATTTTATCAATCAGGGGCAACCACGAAGATCACGAATTTCTAAATCAGTTAGAGGCACAAACTCAAGCCCCACGATTTGCCGTCGATTGTTACCAGCGCCTTTTTATCTGCAAAACTGGCGAGTTACAAACTTTCCAAGTCGGAGACGCTTATATTAATATCATTGGCATCGGCAGAATCGGACTTCCCGCCCATAAAAAACCAGGCGCAAACCAAAAGTATATTCAACCGTATGAAAAAGTGGCGTTAGAAAAATTAAAAAAAAATGCCAAAGTCAGTCAGGAGGGCATAGACATCCTTATCACCCACGATAGCCCAAGAGATTTTGAGGAAAAAGGCTTTGGTATGCCAGAAATCAATGATTTTTTAATGCTTCACAAGCCCCTTTTTCACTTTTACGGACACACTAATACAGCTTTTCATTTACAGTACTTTGACAATAACGTTACGCAAACGTGCAAAATCGCCGAATTAACATGGGGAAAATGCACTGTTTTGCCTGAAGGCTGTCTAGTGTTGATAGATTGGCTAAATATGTTTGACAACAAAATCGAAGTGATTAATGATGACTGGTTAAAGGAATATACGCGATCTGGGTGGGAATATTTGTAGTCCTACAAACGGATGCTTTTTGAGAAACCTGGTTTTTGGCAAAAATCTGGTTTCTTTTCTGTGAAATTATTTATTGTAACAAGAACTCATTGGCTTGAAAAAGAATGTTGCCCTGTGTTGACAAAGCGGCGGGTATAGTCTAATGCTCATGCAAAACAACAATAACTACAAGGATTGATGGGTGAAAATAAAAAGGAGTAATCATAAAATGCTAGACCCTATTAGTTTGACCG
>LUTY01001008.1 GCA_001640045.1 Candidatus Thiomargarita nelsonii
TCTCTGGTTCCCAGGCTTCGTGGAAAGTGCCGCCACTCCAGCCATCACATCGGATGTGCCGCCCCACCGTCCGAGCCGTTATCGAATAAGCGTTGATTAACTGTATCCTTCAATGAATTAAAAATGGATTTTCTATGCGAATGTCTTCAATCAGTTGTCCATGATTTAAATCTTCTGTCAAAATGGTTTTTGCGCCACCCTGCCTCGCAGCCGCGATAATCAGCGCATCCCAAAAAGATAACAGATTACGTTCAGCAATTTCAGAAGCCAATAAAATTGTTTCCGGCGTGTTAGTCACCACTTGCCATGACAAGTAACGTTTTAAAAGTTGGTATCAACGAAATCTCCACCATTATTCTCATCGTTCATAAAGCGATTCCCTAGAAGCAGGCACACCCCCTAAATGAAACCCTTGCTCCATCTCCTTAAATGCAGCACGTTTGGCTTGTTCATACTGAGCAGCATCCAATTGTACAATGACGCGAGCCAATACGTCACTAAGCATTTGACGAACCGATATCGATTGTTTTACAGCAAGCCTTTCAGCCCTCTGAATCAAATTGTTATCAAGAGTAAGTGTGATTTCTTGTGTCATTAGAAATTTTCCTTTTAAGTTTTTGAACAGGATTTAACGGATTAAGGGATGGACAGGATTAGTCACCAAGTTTTTAAATAATTCTGTCTATCGTGTCCTACGCACCATCTCGCCACGCACCATTCAACCCATCCGCGCCCGTCGTTGGATCGTTCGGCGCTGCCTATTTTGATAACCCAGCGTTTTCCTAGTTTTTGGCGTTTGTTCATACAGCGCGTGAGCATAAAAACATATAGATTCGAGTCAATAAAGCAAGGTAATCCCTCGCTATCTCGCTTGATGATGCTTTTTTGTTATCAGTTGTCTCGTTTGATATTTTTAATTGGTTAAAAGTAGATTATACTACGCCATAGCTTAATTCGGGGCATTTGCCGAATCATTTAACGACGGAACAAATTCGTTATGGTTTATCCAACATAC
>LUTY01001009.1 GCA_001640045.1 Candidatus Thiomargarita nelsonii
TCAGGATTGATATCGGGTTTCACACCTAATTGGTACTCTGTTTTAATGCGCTCCCGTATCTCTTTAATAGTGCCCTCGGAGATAACAATTTGATATTTCGTACTGTATTGCTCAGCGATTTGCTTGAGCCGAGTACTCAACTCAGTGCCCGATACGCTGAGTGTCGCTGGTACTTGAAAATCCTCTATGGCTAATCGCTCTTGCGCCATCACCGGGGCTAGTAAAAAAACCAATAGCCAAATATGCTTTTTCATACGCAATTCCTGTGTTTAAAGAGAATAGATAAAAACGCGAATTAAAGGAAAAAAACGATTTTCTAATTTGATTTTGCTTGAGTAAAAAGCCCATTTAATGTCTTGATTAATGATCTCAATCGGGCGCAATGCCTGTTCAGCCAGCACAGCCACAAACATTTGCGTGACTAACGGATCAGAAATCTCCTGAGCAAGCCAATTTTTGAGCGTTGATAAAGTAAAGCTGCTCGGCAATTCTGCTTGAGCTTTAGATAATAACTTGGAAATGTCCAAAGAACTGTCCACATTCACTTCCAGCCGCTCGGTGCAAAGTACAATCACCTTATCCCCACGTTTGAGCACTTTAGGGACAACTTTTTGAAAAATAAACGGTGCATTAGTATTAGTTTCTTGACTACCTAGTAACTCGGCATCAATCCGCCAAACGGAAATCCTTACCTGACTCAGTTGGGGAAATGGCACATTTTGGACGGCAACGGGTTTTTCAAAATAGGCAAAACTGTCTTGAATTTTTAGCGTCAAAACTTGGGCACTTTCACTGTCCAAAACGATGGCAAATCCTTCAGTCGTTACAAAATCTCTAGGCACCGGGACAATAATTCCCTGCGGAGATAACCAGTAATCAACCGTTTTTTGCTGAAACCAACGCACTTGTTCCCATTTTATAGCGACTGACATGCCGAGAGTTAGCTTTGAAGTTAACTGGCTCAGCGCAGGGACGCTTAAAGCACCAAAAGATTTTAAAGGCGCGTTGGCTCTTG
>LUTY01001010.1 GCA_001640045.1 Candidatus Thiomargarita nelsonii
GCATAATCAATGCGACGTTGCACTATCATCTATTTTGGCCCTATGGTTGAAATTTCTGTGATTATAGCATATTTTTCAAGTATAATCGCAAGGGTTGTGCGTCCTGCTTACCACCTAGGATGCCGCAAAACTTACGCACTATAAATAAAATATATATAAAATGTAAATATTATTATATATATTTGATAATTTATTTTAAAAATGTATAATTAGTTGGGAAAAAATATAGTGAGTCAACGTTTTAGTAGAGTAGATGAACAAATTGTTGGATAAAAATTATGGAATTGCCGAAATCCATTATCACTGTTATTAAAAATGGGCACTGGTTCAACCCAGTGTAAAGTGTGATATACTATGAAATTATTGTGTTCTCTTTGTTATTAGTGTTTTAAAACCTTGTATTTAATAATAGAATTAATTCAAATACATTGTCCCTATTGTCAAAGTGATGACATCAAGAATCATAGAACTTATGAAACCTCGCGAAATGGAACGAGAAGAATTTTTTAATGTCAAAAATGTCAAAAATGTTTTTCAGAAACAAAACAAACCTTTTTGGAATGTATCCAAAAACCAATCAGTTTGATCGCTCAAGTTTTGGAAGCGATTCCTTTCTGTATGGGATTGAATGCAGCTTGTCGGTTATTTAAAATAGCCAAAAATACCTTATTGTCTTGGGAAAGAAAAATTTATGTTTTATGCCCTCTTACAAAGCTTTATTAGCCAAGAAATAGAGGGTGATGAACTTTATACTAAAGTCAAAAAAAATGTCCCAGTAGAAGAAGGTTACGGCTTCCCAATTGTACTAATGGAGCGATCTAGCCGTTTCATTTGGGGGTTAGAATGTGGAAAAAAAGAGTCTTTTTTTTCAAACGATGCAAATACTTAAAGAGGTTATCGAAGTCACCGAAGACCTTAGTTTATTGACTTTAGGCTCAAGACGTTATGGGAATATTCTGTTTGATATTTGTCATGAGCTTCTCAAATCGGGAAAACCTGGTCGTCCTCCCAAAG
>LUTY01001011.1 GCA_001640045.1 Candidatus Thiomargarita nelsonii
GAAACTTAAAATATTTACCTAAGTTACCAGCTCATAAGATATTGCAATAAATACGCTTCTCGCGCCATCACTGCTCACCCGAGCAAATATTAGCTTTTAAAAAGCCTTTCAATTTCCTCCAATTCTTTAGCAGCCATAATCTGATCTAGCCATTGATCTAATTGTTCCAGATCAGAGCTAGTCTCAATTTGTTGCACAATGCCGTATGGCACTTGGTTAAATCGACGTTGTAACTGATGAAGCACGGTACGATGCGCTTGGTGTAAAGCACCTTGTTGTTCGCCAATTTTTTGGCCTTGCTCCTCCCCTTGCCGTAGGCTATCTGCCAAAGCCTCTTGAAACGTTGGCAGTTTCCCGATAGCTTCAGGCATTTCTCGGAAAAACTGGTCAATAATTGGCCAGGTTTCTTCACGTATCATTGGTCTCATTTGTTTTACCTCCAAAATTTTGCGCCAGATCACTTCCGGATCAGTGGCTAATCCTATGTCTAAGATCAATCTAAGATAATCAGTCAGTCCCTCATGTAGACACAAGCTAATAAACTTTTCTAATCGCTTGCCTCGTGCTAATGGTAATAAAGGGTAGTTTTTAGGAACTAAAGCCAGTTCATTGGGACAAATGATCCATTTTTCTAGCACATCATCGCTGTGATAAATACCGGCCTCAATTCGTTTAAATTTTAACGCTTTTTTCAATTGAGTTAAAATCTTATCTGGGCGCATAACACAAACGATTGTCACTGTCATTTGGTTAGGCAGTGGAACGGATTCGTTGTTATCATCCACGGCCCCAAGTGCCCAAGCCCGCATCAGAATCCGATTATGCTCGGCTACCGTGAGAGGATCATGAATACCTTTGAGTTCAAGGGCATTGAGTGATTTAAAATGGGCAAACACGGTGTGTTGTAATTTATCACGGTCAGCATCGCTTAACGACACAACCAGATCAATGGTACGTGCATTAGAGAAAACTTCTCGCTCGGTTTCAACCGATACGCCCCAACTTTTAAACAAA
>LUTY01001012.1 GCA_001640045.1 Candidatus Thiomargarita nelsonii
AACAGTCTTATAAAGATACCTATACAAATCCCTCTGTACTTTTTCATGCACACCAAACTTAGCGGATAATGCCAAGTATCTTCCAGCTTGTTTACGCCAATCGCTCGGCAGAAAAGGGAGAAAAAATTGTCGGCATGATGACACTTGAAACGATAGGCTATTTTCGTGATGAGCCGGGTAGTCAGCACTATCCAGCACTCATTAACTTTTTTTATCCTGACAAAGGTAATTTTATTGCCTTTGTTGGCAATCTCTCATCACGTCGGCTACTGCGAAAAGCTATTGATATTTTTAGAAAACATGCCACAATTCCGTCTGAAGGTGCCGTGCTGCCCGCTTGGATTCCGGGCGTGGATTGGTCTGATCACTGGTCATTTTGGGAAAATGGCTATCCAGCCATCATGATCACGGATACTGCCCCTTACCGCTATCCTTATTATCACACAGCACAAGATACGCCCGATAAAATTGACTATGAAAAAATGACTCGTGTTGTTTTATCAGTGCAAAAAATGCTTGAGGTTTTAGCTTATCAGGGAAAACCCTGAGTTTAATCCATATAAATACTCATTTTATTTGCCGCAAAAAATCTGTAAATTTAAATGCAGTTTTTATGTGAGATTGGTTAGGTTGCTTTTTTAGGATATTTAGTGAACAATGATCAGTTATCTTTTTTCTCCACACTAAGCGCAGCCCTTCTCAAAAGGGGCGTTTACACCAATCGCAAACTTTTTTTATCAAAATACTTGATAAATATAGTATGATACACAATAATATATTTCATTATTTTTTGTTATAAAAAACAAAAACTACAAAGAATTTAAGGATAAAGCTTATGAAACTCACAACAAAAGGGCGGTATGCCGTCACAGCAATGTTAGATTTGGCAATCAATCGTGATGGGGGGCCAATTACACTGTCTGATATTTCACACAGGCAAGGTATTTCCTTATCCTACTTAGAACAACTGTTTTCACGTTTGCGTAAACGAGGTCTTGTAGACAGCACTCGTG
>LUTY01001013.1 GCA_001640045.1 Candidatus Thiomargarita nelsonii
GATTTTTGTTCAATCGGCACGGCAAGCAATAGGCCATTGTCAGCGTTGGAAAGCCTTTTTTGACACGCCCAACAGGTCAATATTTGACCGGTTGCCGTGATCGCAATGGTTTCTGTTAGCTGATATTCCCAGGTTTGGCTATCAAGTTGTTTGCATGTTGAGGTCAGTTTTCCTTCGGGGTGTAGCCCAAAACAGTCTTTTCCCCAACGAACCGCGCCGTAAAGACGGGCTAAAATGAGTTGTTGGGCTTGGTGTTCGTATAGGGATCGCGCTGTTAGAACGGTTTTTTGGTCTTCCCAAGGTTCAAGTTCAAACAGAAGTTCAAACCCATTTTTTAAATGGTTATTCATGGTTATTATTCTTCCGCACAGGTATTTTGTGTACCGGGTGTACCCGTGTCGTAAGGTTTATTTTCATCCTGCCAATTGTAATGAGAGCCAGAAGCAGTACACCAATTGCTCGGATTATTCCCGGCAACTGTTGGTTTTTTTCGTGCCATGGTTGAATAATGACGGGGCTTCTCATTCTTATTAGTACTGCCAGCATACCATCGATCAACTTGATCTATCACCTGCTCCTTGTACATCAATTGCAATGAAACTTTCTTTTGCTGTATTCCTTCATTCCGTAACTCCCCATTAAAAAAAGTCTTACCATTCCAGCGTTTTAGTGAAACTCTCTTCTGATTGTCTACCTTCCTCAGAATCAGGAATTGTCCACCTTTAATTTGTCCTGAAAGCGGCGTTTCCCATTTTTTCCATCCACCCTCATTTTTATAGACGATCAATTTCCATCCCTCAAGGTTAATTGGACTATTCCCATAGTTATACAACTCTATCCATTCGTCATTATAATGGGTGGTTGTTCCCATCCAAGCAATTTCGTTGATGGCAATTGTTGTGTTGCTCTCTTGACTAGCCAATTGTGTTCGCAATTGTTTTAACTGTTGAGCCAATTTGCCTTTGTCCGTCTGGCACTGATTCAAGTATTGAACCACCTCGCCTTTTGCAGTC
>LUTY01001014.1 GCA_001640045.1 Candidatus Thiomargarita nelsonii
GCAACTTCTTGTCCTAAGATTTCTCGAAAGGGTAAACAGGTCAGCAAATGTTTGGCTTGAGCCCTTCAAATAATCTAGCATCATCACAAAGCACCAAACAGTTAGTCTCTAACCGTTTACCCCTCAAAGCCTTTTTCCGCCATCCTGTCTTAAAAAACCAGTCCGGCAGTGTACGATCATTCTCAAGGGCGATATCAATTTCCTTGATAATATCATTGTATGTCCCTTGTTCAAGGGCATGCCTCATTTGTGTCCGTTGGATCTTGCCGCTGGTTGTTTTGGGAAAAACCGCCTTATCAATGGGGATCACATAGGATGGATTAACCCCACATTCGGTGGCAATCTGAGTACGGATGGCCTTATTTAATTGAATGATATCCACATCTGGCTTTGGAGAAAAGAATATGGCCAATCCTTCGGAGCCAGAGGCCGGATCATCAATCGCAGAACTGCCCACAAAAGTCGGTTCAACCCCCTCAACGCGGTTGACCACATCTTCAATCTCATAGCAATAAAAATTGGTCGCCCTGATGATGATGACTTCTTTTTGTCGGCCGGTAATAGAGAGTTCTCCATTGAGGATAAAGCCCAGATCACCGGTGTTAAACCAGTCATCTCCCACAAAAGCCTCTTTATTGGCTTCAGGATTGTTAAGATACCCCGGGGTTATGACCTCACCTTTGATATGGAGAGAGCCTATTTTTCCTTCAGGCACTAATTGGTTTTTTTCGTCAACTATGCGTATTTTTACGCCGTGCATGGGTCTGCCAAGGTTGACAAATGAAACGGCATCTTTGCCTCTATTCGCGGTCTTTTTGAGCATGCCTTTTAGGCTTGACTTTTCAAACCAGTGAAAACCAGTCTCCACAGAAAAGTCATTTTTATATTGCATGGCGGTACAAGTCTCTGCCATGCCGTATGCAGGCTGCATAGCCTGTTCAGGCACCCCAAAGTCTTTGGCTTCGGGGATGGATTTGGTGTCCATGTATCCCATCACCCCTGCCACCTCGGCT
>LUTY01001015.1 GCA_001640045.1 Candidatus Thiomargarita nelsonii
GATAAATAAGCCTTAGAATAAATTCTAAGGCTGAAAGCTAAAGTCGGCTAAAGCCGACTGGAAATGTGACTGAGGGTTAGTTTAATAGCCTTATAATAAATTATAAGGCTAAAAGCTAAAGTGACTGAGGGTTAGTCGGCTTTAGCCGACTTTAGCTTTTAGCCTTGAAATTTATTTCAAGGCTTCTCTTTGAATCATGAAGAATTATAACTTAAAAATCATAACTTTATCGTCCGCCATTCTAACAATGGCTGTTTGTGTACTGTCAGTCACTCTCGTCTGGCTACTTTATGATACGGCTTTTGAAGGGCAACAAGAACGTTTGGTGGAAACCGCGCAAAGCCAGGCGCGGCTTATTGAGGCTATCGCCCATTTTAATGCCAAACACAATCCCTGCGACATGCCTGGTGGTACATTCGTGGCCACACTGAGCCAAATTATTGATGCTCACGAGCATTACAAAGGTTTTGGCGAAACAGGGGAATTTACCTTAGCCCGACGTGAGGGGGAGCAAATCGTGTTTCTTTTGAGGCACCGCCATTTTGACTTGGAAAATCCACAGCCAGTTTCATTTAAATCGCATCTAGCCGAGCCCATGCGTCAAGCCCTTTTGGGTCGAGCCGGCACTATGATTGGATTGGATTATCGGGGGGAGTGGGTGCTCGCTGCTTATGAGCCGGTGCCCCTTTTGAAGCTCGGCATTGTCGCCAAAATCGATATGGCAGAGATTCGTGCCCCATTTATCCGAATGGGGTGGATTGCAATGGCAATCAGTCTTTTGATCATAGTGGCAGCTATCTGGGCGTTTCTCCGTATCGTCGATCCGATCATCATCCGAATGATAAAAACTAAAACCTACTTGCGGACGATTTTGGAATACTCTAATCAATTGACAGAACGTCTTTCTAGCATTGTGGACTCATTGCCCGTTATCCCCTATACCTGCAAGGCAGAAGGAGATTTTGTGGCCACTTATGTGGGTAAGAACATTAAAGAAGTGACAGGTTACGAGC
>LUTY01001118.1 GCA_001640045.1 Candidatus Thiomargarita nelsonii
AAATCGAGCCACTGATTGGCTTTTTTGTGAACACACTCGTTTTACGCCTTGAACTCCATCCACATTTTGAGCAATTACTAAAACATGTCAGACGAATTGCCCTAGAAGCCTATGCCCACCAAGACCTTCCCTTCGAGCAACTCGTTGAAGAACTTCAACCGGAACGCTCCCTGAGCCACACCCCACTTTTCCAAGTCATGTTCGTATTACAAAACGCCCCGATGGACCACTTAGAATTACCCGGACTCACCTTAACCCCCTTAGAATTGGAAAGCGTTATCGCCAAATTTGACCTCACCTTAACACTAGAAGAAACGGCAAATCGGCTAGAAGGCACACTAGAATACAACACAGACTTATTTGAAAAAGCGACCATCAAGCGCATGGTGGGCCATTTCCAAACTTTATTAGAAGGCATTGTAAAAAAACCACAACAACCCACTCAAGCCTTACCATTACTCACGGAAACAGAATATCAGCAACTGAAGGCTTGGAACAACACGGCGACTGACTATCCCCAAGATCAATGTATTCATCAATTGTTTGAGGAACAAGTAAAACGAACCCCCGATGCCATCGCGGTGGTGTTTAAAGACCAACAATTGAGCTACACCACTTTGAATCAACGCGCTAATCAACTGGCACATCACCTACAAACTCTCGGAGTCAAACCCGAGGTGCTTGTTGGCCTTTGCATAGAACGCTCCTGTGAGATGATCATAGGACTTCTAGGGATTCTCAAAGCGGGAGGCGCATACCTGCCATTATACCCCACTTATCCGGTTGCCCGTTTAGCTTTTATGATAGAAAATGCTGATGTGCTTATTACTACCGATAACTTAGTGGAGAGATTGCCAGAGCAAAATCAAAAAGCCATTGTTTGCTTAGATACCCTTGATGCAACGCTCAGTACCGACGACAATCCGAAAAGTGGGGTTAAGCCGATGAATTTGGCTTATGTGATGTACACTTCTGGCTCTACCGGTCAACCCAAGGGAGTGAATATCATTCATCGCGGTGTGGTGCGTTTAGTCAAGGAAACAAATTACGTCAATTTGACAGCGGATGAAGTCTTCCTACAACTCGCGCCCCTCTCGTTTGATGCCTCCACTTTTGAAATTTGGGGCAGTCTGCTTAACGGTGCCAACTTAATCCTTATGCCTCCCCACACGCCCTCACTAAAAGACTTGGGGCGCATCATTGGGCAACACCAAGTCACCACGCTGTGGCTCACGGCGGGTCTGTTTCACCTGATGGTAGAAGAGCGGCTAGAAGATTTAAGACCCGTGCGTCAACTATTGGCCGGGGGTGATGTGCTCTCAGTGCCACATGTCCGCAAGGTGTTACGAGAGCTCAAAGACTGTCAATTGATTAATGGTTACGGCCCCACTGAAAACACGACATTTACATGTTGCTGTTCCATCACCGAAAGCCAAATGGGTACATCTGTCCCAATAGGTCGTCCCATCGCCAACACCCAAGTTTATATCCTGGATGCCCTTCTTCAACCCGTGCCGGTGGGCGTACCCGGTGAATTATACATCGGCGGTGCCGGACTTGCCCGAGGCTACTTCAACAGTCCTGACTTAACGGCCGACAAATTTATTCATAATCCATTCAGCGATGATCCTGAAGTACACCTTTACAAAACCGGCGACTTAGCCCGCTACCTTCCTGACGGTAACATTGAATTTCTGGGGCGCCTTGACAATCAGGTTAAGATTCGTGGTTTCCGTATTGAGCTTGGCGAAATCGAAGCCGTCTTGGCACAACACCCAGCCGTGCAAGAATGCATCGTCATTGTCCTTGAAGAATCATATCAGGATAAGCGTTTAGTCGCCTATCTGGTACTCTCCAAATCAGAACAAGCCATTGAAACGATACGCAGCTTCCTCAAAGAGAGACTACCCGATTACATGATACCAAACGCTTTCATCCCGATTGAAGCGATGCCGTTGACCCCTAACGGTAAGATAGACAGCAGCGCACTGCCCGCGCCCGATACGATCAGATCGCCGCGAGAAGGTGCATTTGTGCCCCCCCGTACTCTGTTCGAAGAAAGGTTGGCATGTATCTGGATTGAGATACTTGGTATTAAGTCATTAGAACTCGGGCCAAGCCAAATCAATATCCACGACAATTTCTTTGAATTAGGCGGTCATTCCCTGGCAGCGGCGCGTCTCATCAGTCGGGTACGGGAAGTGTTTCAGGTTCAGCTACCGATACGCCGCCTGTTTGAATTCCCCACCATAGCTGAACTCGCCAAATGTATTGAAACTGAGCGAATGTTATCGCCTCAAGAACCTAAGCAGTGGTCTTATATCGTGCCAATTAGGCGGAGTGGCACTAAGAAACATTTTTTTATCGTGCCGGGTGGCGGGGGCGGCGAAGTGGAACTCATCCATTTGACCAAGCTAGTGTATTTGTTGGGTCAAGAACAACCGGTTTATGGGCTACAAGCACGCGGTTGGGATGGGAAACAGAACCCTCACACCCACGTTGAGGCCATGGCCACTGACTACCTCAATGAAATCAGGACTGTCCAACCTGAGGGCCCCTACCTGTTGGGCGGCGAATGCATTGGCGGATTGGTGGCTTTTGAAATAGCTCAACAGCTCCAGGCACAAGGTCAAAAAGTGGGCCTATTAGTTTTGATAGATACTGTACTTTTAAAAGGAATGTCTTATGTTACCTATCCAGTCTATAAAACTTTAGAACTACATCACTGGAAAGCCAGACTCAAACATCACTGGAAGACCGTCCCGCAACTTACACCAAAGAAGCTGTTACCCTATCTGTTTGACAAAGCGAAAAAAGCGATAGGGAAAGTGTTTACCCAAAATGACATCCCCCAAGTTCAGCAAATTCAACAAGAAAGGATGGATGCCCATATAAACACTCTCCGGCGTTACAGACCGAAAGTTTATCCAGATACCCTTGTCTTACTGGTCAGTGAGGGTCTGTCGAAGCAGATGCAGGATCCCACCCTGGGTTGGGAGAATCTGGCGGCTCAGGGTTTGGAAATTTATAAGCTACCAGGAGAGCATGCCTCTTATCTCGGGGAGCAGGTCCAGAACACAGCTCAACGCTTGAGGACTTGTTTAGATGAGGCACAGCACAAATAATAATAGACTTGTCCCTAAATTTGCCGGACGGGGTTTGCAACCCTGTCCGAAACATGTCTAATAAAAATTGATTTTCATGTAGAGTGGATTATATTAACATTCCAATATTAGAAAATACTATTTTTCCACGATACTGACAGGGTTGCCAAAACCCCGATGGAACAACTCTCTCTATTGCAAAAAAATGGGGGGTGTGTTCTAATCAAATATTTCTTTAAATATATCAATTCATTGATATTTTATATGGTTTTTCCTCTTTCAACCTTTTCAACATTAGGAGGAGATAAATTATGAAATACATAGTTTTATGTTGCTCAATAATTTCTATAATACCTTTCGCTAATCTTGTTCTAGCAGACGATAATTTTAGGACACTAAAATTTTCTGATAGTGAACAATTTTATAATGAATGGGAAGAAGGTTTTTTGACAAAAACGAGTTTTGAAGTGCTAACGGATTTTACCCATCTGGATCAAGTGCCAGATCGTTTGAAAAAACTTGTCAATTTAGAACAACATCAAGATGACTTAGTCGCAGAAAATGGTAGCTTTATGGAAGGCGCAAAGGCGACAGCAGTGTTGACACTGGCAGGCGCATCCTTAGCCTCTGCTGTGAGTACAGGTGTTGTCGTTGGCTCAGCATTTATGGCAAGAGGAGTGGCAGCCGGTGCCGCCGTTGGAGCAGCAGGCGGTCCTGTTGCCCCTGTCACCATAGCCATTGCCGCTGGGGTAGGTGCGGTTGTTGGGTTTACCATAGGTGTTACTGTCGTCGTTCTTTCTGGAGAAGAACATGAAATGACGTTTGAAATCGAGCCCACAGGAAAGTTTAAATTCCATGTCAAACCTATTTGATTTTAAACCTCAGAGGTTTTGGATACGAAGTGGCGGGACGCCCAACCTCTGAGGTTTGGGCTAATCCTATTCCCATGTTTTTGCACTCGCCTCAAGTGCCAAAACAGCAAAAATGGGATAATGATCAGACCCCCCCGTGATTGGAAGCGTGCCCGCATCTACAGCAACAAATGGCTTACTATAAAAAATATGATCAATCCGAACAAACGGCATAATGGCACCCAATTTACGGGCAGGCGATGGAAAATTAAAACCAAAACTCCAACCCGCCTCCCAGTGGGCATTATTTAACCTTTTATCAATTAACGCATAACTGCGTGACTGAGAAGTCGTATTAAAATCGCCGGATAATATTAACGGCCCCTCCAAAGAATTCACCGCCTCAACATACGCCACAATAGCATTCCAATGCTCCTGATATCGACTCAACCCCCGTGGAGTATTGACGTTAATTAAATTGACAATACCATTGGGCGTCACTGTTTTGATAATCTGTGCCGACAGAGGCGCATTTTCCGGGTACCAGCGGATATCGACTAGCGATAGCAAGTGCTTTATTCGCTTTATATGAAAAAAAACGCAAACTAGAATCAGGCTTATCAACTAACTGTTCCCTCACATAATGGGCTACCGTTTTGTTGATCTCCTGTAATAAGACGATGTCTGCATTTTGTTGAATAATCGTATCCACTACCCTTGCTTTATCCTCATTCCTTGTCATCACGTTATAACTTAATACATGAAAAATGGCTGACATTTTTGGAACAAAGGCAAACTGAGGCAGAAAGAGTGGCCTGTAGACATAAAAAATGTATAACACAGGAAACAGGGAAAGAAGGAATAATAGCCTCTGTTTACTAAAAACAGTATAAATGCAAACCGGCAATATAAAAAGCAATGCCCATGGCATAAAATAGGCAAACAGACGAAATGGCAGGAAAGAATCACCAATAAAAATATGCCCACCCCACAAAAATAGAATCACCGACAACACGACAATAGCAATGCTCAAAAATATTAAACGATATAATTTAGACAAGATTACCCCTCACGCAAAAATGACCGAATATTATCGATCAATTTTTCTAATTCGCAACTATCATTCCTTTCGGGAAACTCTATTTGTTGCTGGCTCATCAATCTCGATAAAGCATCTTGCAATTCTTGGTCAGAATTAACAACCTCAATTCCATCAATTGACCCAAAATACTTTGAAGTATCAATTTGATGATTGTTGCGATGCTCACCAAATTCGGAACGTCTGGGCATAATAATTATCGGTTTCCGATAATCAAAGGCTTTTAGAATATTCCCCATCCCAGCGTGAGAAACGATGAGTTCAGCCTCTTGAAATTTATCGTCAAACTCCTTTGCACCAAGAAAATCATAGAACACAATACGCTTGGGCAAGTACGCCGAATGACAAATTTGAGCAACCACCTCCGCAGATTGATTGCTATTAAGCCAAGAATCCACCCCTTTGATGAGTCGGTCAAAAGGGAATTGGGTGCCTACCGTAACGAAAATCATAGTACCTTACCCCTATAATAAGGGCAGTTCTTTTTAGCCAAATGTTCCCATTGTGTCAGCCAAAGTGAGGCAAAGCGGCGAACTTTTAATCCTGATACAGACATCTGCTGTACATTAGCAATACTGTCTACCCATATAGTTCTGGCACCCAACATCAGTCCAAACACAAGCGAAAAAAATCCAGGTGCCGCACCTGTAGAAACCACCACAGTTGGTCGATTTTTCAGTACCACAAAGAAAACTTCTAATGCCATTCGTATCATTTTCAACTTACTATCCAAAGCGGCATCGGTTACCACATAAAAGCCACAATTATCCAATTGTGACTGGCAACTTTTCTCAGTCGTCACATATATCAACTTGTAGTCCGAAAAGGCAGACTCTAACCGTCTTAATTGAACCCAGTGACCGCCAAAAGAAGCAACCATTAAAACGACTTTTTTACCTCGTCGACTCATCACGCAGCCATTCCTTACTATAACCGGTTTTATGCAATATTCTACTCACTTTGTAACGTATATATAGATTTAACCCGAAATACAATGGTATCTTGTGATAAAGATGGGGAGAACGAAGCAAATTAACAAATCCTGACAAATAGGTTTTTGGGCCATTATAATTGAGTTTTGGAAATTGCTCTCTTAGTTGTTTATTCCCCATCCTTGACCTCGTTTTTATTAGAACCATGCTCCTGATATCTCTTGGAGCGTTCACATGAGAAACACTTGATTCCAGGGA
>LUTY01001026.1 GCA_001640045.1 Candidatus Thiomargarita nelsonii
CTTGCTTCCTTGTTTCAATAACAAGATATTGGCGGGTTTGAAATCTAAATGTAAAAGGCTCTGCTCATGCACGATTTGCAAAAATTTAGCTATTTGCAACCCCACGTCGATACCCGTTTTCACCTCCAATTTGCCAAATTGTTTTAACCAAGTTTCGCCATCTATCGCCCCTTCAATGTATTCGGTGACAAAAAAGCCGCGCTCTTGCCTTACCAGATCATAAAAACCATAGTCTATGGGCTGCGGCACGAATTCTCCAGCAATCTTCGCTATCCGCAATGATTCTTGAAAAACCTGTTCGAGTAAGCCTTTATGGGTTTTCCAAAAACATTTCACCACGACTTTTTGATTTTTCTTTAAACGGTGTTGACAGAGAAAAATACAGCCCATGCCATCGGCACCTAATAAGCGTTCAATGGGATATTTATGTATATCATGCAAAGCATAAGCTTGTGGATTGAGGCTAATTGCCTTAGTTAAATAGGACAAGGCCTTGTCATACGTTTGCTGTCGTACATATATTTGAAATAGATTAAAAGCACTCAACGCCTGTTCCACGTCATTTCGCGCCTGTTGATGTGCCTGTACAAACAAGACCTCTGCTTTTGCTAAATGGCCTGTTGAAAATACCACAGTTCCTACCCCAATCGTGAGCCGAGTGAATTGTGGAGAAGAAGGGGGTATCATTTTCAACAAGCGTAGAGTTTCCTCTATTAACTGAAGGTTGGTACTACTATGTTGGGTAAATTCATCGTGCGCTTTAATTTGAAACGATAAATCCGATTTTTTCAACAAATACTTAAGAATCTCTACCAGTTTTTCGGCAACGTTTTTATTTTTATTGAACTTACGGATGTCATTCAATTTCCATTGAATTTTCCCCATGACTGACAACACTTGCTCAAACGGGACATTCAACAACGCCCCCCAACTGGCAAAACGTCGGCTAAAATCGAGAAAGCGGGCATAATGGCTTTGTGTAACAGATTCAATCTGTTGCAAACAGTCTAATTTTTGTCCTAATTGGGCCACTTTAGCAAACTTTTTTTTAGCAAGTGCTTGATTTAAATATGCTTCTGTTGTTTTTACCAAGGTTTTAATCTGGCGCACATCCAACAATAAACCTTCATGTTGCAAAGCTTCTAAGGTTTTTGTGACTCGGCTATCAGTGCCTAATTTTTTGTGCAAGAAAAATAATATGGCATTGCCAAGCAATTCATTATATTTTAGAAAAGCGATCAAGCCTTTATCCAAAGGCGTTGGTAGTTGTTCTAACACCAAGTCAGTAATGGCAAAAGTCCCCGTTTCTGTGACAAAACTGGCTAATTCCGCCTTGGTGAACGGGACGTTGTCGGCTTGAAATACTGTGAGTTTTGCTAAAGCATTGCATTGTTCAACAGCCGTTTTACGAAACGCCTGCAAGGCAGTCTCATTTCTTATGCCTTGTAGTTGAGCCAAATCTTGTAAATAGTCTTGTTCAATACACTGCAAAAATTCCTTTTCCAATTTGGATTGAAAAAGTGCTTTCCAAAAAACACGTTGTTGCTCAGGCGGAATCAAACCAGCAGCAATTGCTACTAAAGCATAACGATAACTGTCTTGAAAAGCGTCTGCAATTTCAGAAGTGGTGAATGTAAAATTTGTCATAAGCAATTGAACAATTTTATCCTTTTCTGTAGATTTAGCAAGGATATCTATGACGACACTGTTGAGTAGGAAACAAACTCCTTTGTGAAAAAGGGTAGCACTTGACATAATTATTCTCTCACCAAAAAAGATGTCCAAGATAAATCTTGGACTCCTAAATACGATTCTGTCTTATAAAAACAGGATACCCACCTGAAACAGCCTTTCCACCGCTGCAATCCGTCTTTTATCAACCAAAAACAAAATCACATGATCTTCTGATTTTATGACCATATCATGATGTGCCATCAACACTTGTTCGCCACGCACAATGGCACCAATCGTCGTACCTGGTGGCAGTTTGATTTGCTCAATTCGTCTCCCGACCACTTTAGAAGTATGCTTATCACCATGTGCAATCGCCTCTATCGCCTCGGCAGCACCACGACGTAAGGAATGCACAACAACCACATCGCCGTGTCGCACATGAGTGAGTAAAGTGCCAATGGTCGCTTGTTGGGGTGAAATAGCAATGTCAATCGTACTGCTTTCGATTAAATCCACATAAGCTGGGCGATTAATCAAAGCCATCACTTTATGTGCTCCCATACGCTTGGCAAGCATGGCTGATAGGATGTTGATTTGTTCGTCGTTAGTGACAGCGCAAAAAATATCCATTTCATCAATATTTTCTTCGCGCAGTAAATCTTCATCCGCAGCATCACCTTGTAATACAATGGTTTGATTCAATATTTCAGAAATGATTTCGGTGCGATTCGTGTTATGTTCAATCAATTTGACATAGTATTTTTTCTTCTCTAATGCACTCGCTAAGCGGGTGCCAATGTTACCGCCGCCAGCAATCATAATACGTTTGCAAGGTTGCTCCAGTTTACGTAAGCCTGCCATCACAGCGCGAATGTTATCGGTGGCTGCTACAAAAAAGACTTCATCATCGACTTCAATGACGGTATCGCCTTCGGGGATGATGGGCTTGCCGCGCCGAAACATAGCGGCGATTCGTGTTTCGACATTGGGCAGATAATCTTCAAAGGCGCGTAGTGCCTGTCCCACTAAGGGTCCACCATAATAGGCTTTTACCGCGACTAATTGTACTCGACCATCTGCAAAATCAAGCACTTGTAAAGCATCTGGATAGTCGATCAAACGCTCGATATAGTGCGTGACCAATTGTTCGGGACTGATATGCACATCAACTGCTAAACCACGATCACCAAAAATTTCTTTGTGCTTTAAAAAATCAGCCTCACGCACACGGGCAATTTTTTTTGGGGTATGAAAAACGCTGTAAGCAATTTGACAGGCAACCATATTGGTTTCATCACTATTGGTAACTGCTATCAACATATCTGCATCCTCAGCCCCCGCTTTTAAGAGGACGTCGGGATGGGCTGCCTGTCCCATGATGGTGCGTAAATCTAGGTGTTCTTGCAAATTGTGTAATAAAGTAGCGTCGTGATCGACCACGGTAATGTCGTTAGCTTCACTCACAAGATTACTTGCTAGGGAGCTACCAACTTGACCAGCACCAAGAATGATGATTTTCATAATTGAAGTTACATTCTTTTTATTTGTTTGGGATCAATTTTGAGGGCGCGTAGTTTGCGATACAAATGAGTCCGTTCTAGTCCGATTCGGGTAGCCACTTTACTCACATTACCTCCAAGTTCTTGCAATTGGTGTTTTAAATAAGCTTTCTCAAATTGCTCTCGCGCTTGTCGTAACGGTAAATCATAAATAG
>LUTY01001018.1 GCA_001640045.1 Candidatus Thiomargarita nelsonii
TTTCAAACAAATAGGTAACAAAGGCGTTTTTAACCTCCAAATTGGGATAGTTTAAGGTATATTCAGGCAATAAGTCTTGGCTATCAATATGAGTGATAGTTAGGTAGCCGGTTTGAAACAGAAGCACGAAAACATTCAAAGTGTCAATATTATAATTATCAAAGGTAATCTGTGAAACTTTTTTATTTTCAAGCTCTGTGACATCAAGTGCTGTCTTTTTGATTAATTTTATCAAAAAAATTGGACTGCCAGTGGCAAACCAATAAAAATAAAATTGTTGTTCTATAAATAAACTAAGAATTGAAAACGGATTATACATTTTGTCTTTGGCATTCCATGAATAGCCATTATACCAAGCCTTAATAATTGCGCCAGCTGACGCTTTTTTTAGGCTCAACTCAAAACAAAGACTTTGAATATGTTGTCCAAAATAACTTTCCAATTCATCTTGAGTGTATCCAAGCAATGTGGCAAATGGTTTCGAGAATGTAATATCTCGTACATTGTTTAATTCGGAAAAAACCGAAACACGAGAAAATTTGGACACGCCGGTTAAGAATACAAAGCGCAAAAATGCGTCTGAAGATTTCAATACGCCGAAAAACTCCCGAAGTATTTCACGGTTTTTGGTCGCCTTTTCGATATCATCAATATGATCGACAATAGGTTTATCATATTCATCAATCAATACAACAACTTTGCCTTTTTTGGCTGATAATGCCTGGATGATTTTTTTAAAATAGGCTTTAAAGCCGCGTTTCGACATTAATATCATCCAATAAATCGAGGAGCCCTTCTCGTAGATCAGTCTCGGTGGAAAAGTCTATGACAGAAAAATCGATGTGAATGATTGGATGTGATTGCCATTTAATCTTATCATAGATATACAGTCCCTGAAAAAGGGCTTGATTGCCGGAAAAGATTTCAGATAAGGTGGATACCAGCAAAGATTTCCCAAACCGGCGAGGGCGAGATAAAAACACGTATTTGCT
>LUTY01001019.1 GCA_001640045.1 Candidatus Thiomargarita nelsonii
CGTAGGTCTTGATTTTTAGGCGGCACGATATGGCATTGACCCAAAAGCCTTGAAATAACACGGATACATAAAGCTCAAGTAGCCTAAAGGGTGATTAATTGAGAGCGGAAATTTCCATACTAATCCAGCTTACAATACTTACAAATCTATTGAATGGAAAATTAACCGTTAACATTTTTGACAGTCTGGAAATTGGAGCGTTCCTACACTAGAAACCAATGCAGATAAGCGGTTTCGGCGGTATGTTCAGGTGAAAACGCCTGAACCTACCACCAGCCAAATTGCACTACTACCGTTAATTGAAGATGCATCTGATGTATGCTTTTGTACACCGCCACTTACATCCCCATGTCCAAGGTTTCCAGCACTTTCCGCATCTTTTCCTGCATTTCTTGTACGCTTTCCAGCATTTTTTCCAAGAACCCGCTTCAGCAGGTTTGATAAGGAAATCGCTGATCAATCCCACGAACGACCCTGCCGAACAGCAACCTTCTACTGCTGCCACTTCAGACTTAGTTGTGTCAGTATCCTCGAAAATATCATCAGCATCTATCAGACTAGGATATAAGCTCCTGTACTTCGACTTCGCTCCCGGCGCCAAATATCTTTGGAATTCCTTACGTTCTTGGGGCGTAAACTTTTGAAGCGCTGGCTTACTCAAGATAATAACCCCCGACTTGATCCCCTTATCTACAGCCAAGACCTTTTTATCCATCTCCCTGAATCTTGCCAGATGTCGTTTTGCCACCGCCTTGAATTGCTGTAAAGCCTGTCGAGATCTAGCAGACTTATGAGCCTCATTCATAGCCTGAGCATAGGCATGCATCTTTTTACCTAAGTTCAAGTCTTGTTTACTGACCCGTTTTGATCTCTGAACTGTACTGAGTATTCGCTCAACACTATTCAGTTGAGAAGTCGCAAAATTTAATTGTTGGGAGGAGACTTCTAACAACTCCGCCAACTCAATGGAAGTCGCTTGCTCAGCCTGAGCAGTCATCACCACTAAACTGCA
>LUTY01001020.1 GCA_001640045.1 Candidatus Thiomargarita nelsonii
GTGGGAAATCACTTACTTTATCCAGAAGTAATTGACGATGAGCAGCTTGCTTTAAGTGCCCAAATATCTGCCTTAGAAAATACACTTCATCCATCGCAGACAATCAAGGTTCACTCCACAACAGAAATAAAAACAGAGCCTAAAAAAGGGGTTTTTGAGCACTGGAAACATATAGAAGCCATCGCCGAGCGACGTTTTCCTAACGACAAAAACCTACAACTTGAAGCCTCACAATACGTCTTGGATGCACTTGAGGCTGACGGATGGAAAAAAGTACGCGCTTTCAAAGGCAAAAGTTTTATCGCCTTTATTAGCACCGTGACTTCAAACCTATTAAGCGATTTTTGGCACAAAAAATTTGGTAAAAAACGCCCTAACACATGGTTGACTCGACAAACCGACCCGATTTATCAAACCGCCTACCGTTTGCTGATCAAAGACAAATACTCAAAACGAGAAACGATTGAAATACTCCTAACCACAGACCCCAAGCGGGAGCGATGGTTTATTCAAGAGATTGTTGAGGCTGTGTTGGCAAACTGTCCTCTCAAAGAAGAATATCAAGAAGTCCCATTCGATGAAAATAACGAAAACCATCTTGAGACTGTCCCCTCCTTAGAAGAACAGCTTGAACAATGGAATGAACAAGCTTTACTGGAAACTTTAGCACAATTTCTCAACAATGACATAAATGAAATCAATAACCCGCTCAACAAATTATTGGCTGTTTTAGGACGATCTGTCCGTCTAACAGAGGAAGAATGCCTACTTTTACGCTTGCGTTACCAAAGTGGATTGACAGCCAATAAAATTGGCACACTGGTAAACTTAAGCGCCAGTCAAGTTGACAAGCGCATCAAAAAGACATTAACCCGTTTAGGCAAAACACTGCCCAAACAAGCAAAATTATCATACAAAATAGGTATGAATTAAGGAGAAAAAAATGGATACTCAAACCAAGATTTATCTTGGACATCCTATAAAAAGAGGAAAATTATGGCTCGAACACCAT
>LUTY01001021.1 GCA_001640045.1 Candidatus Thiomargarita nelsonii
TTATCATCAGCTACCACTATTAATCAAGAACTACACGGCGGAACCAACCAGATTATATTTGACCAATCCGCTTTTAGCCTTTTTTTAGTGGCCGAATACCAAGCTATTGAACCGATGTATGGCTCTAGTGCTCGTGATTTTTGTCTGTTAGAGGCTGGCTACATGAGCCACCTGCTGATGATGGAAGTGCCCGAATACGATTTAGGATTGTGTCCCATCGGGGGGATGAATTTTGAACCGTTGCGAGCTGAGTTTGGTTTAAGTGATAGTCAGGAGATGGTACATAGCTTTTTGGGGGGCGGTATTTCTGCCGAGCAAAAAGAGCAACTGGCTCAAACGGCGCCCCAAGTTGAATCATTGGAAGAACGCTTGAAAGCCTATTTGAGCCAAAAGTTACCCAGCTATATGGTGCCCAATATTTATGTACAGTTACCAAAACTGCCCTTAACTGCCAATGGCAAAATCAATCGTAAGGCTTTACCTCGTCCCGATTTAAGTAAACAAACGGCTGAGTTTGTCAGGCCAGGTAATGAATTAGAACATCGTTTAGTCGAACTGGTACAAAAAATATCTGATGTGGAACAGGTTAGCATTACTGATGATTTTATTGATTTGGGAGCCAACTCGCTAGATATGGTGCAACTGTACAATGAAGTTAAAACCGAGTTTCAACGAGAGATAGCGATGGCCGATATTTTTAACCATACTACAGTACATAAGTTGGCTGAATTTCTCAACCAAGCACCAGTAACAGCACCTGAACAACCAACCAACACTGTCCCAACCACGGACCTTAACCCTGAACAGGTTGCCCTGCTTTCAGCCAATTTAGATAATATAACAGAAGCTGAGGTCGAGCTATTGCTGGCCAAACTAGAACAAAAATAGGAATGCGAATGCTTTAAAAAAGCATTTAAAATCAAAATATTAAAAGCGTTATTTTGGCTAGACTAGCGTATTGATTTTATAAAGCACTATTTTCAATCAATAAATGATTTCAACTCTTAATTCG
>LUTY01001022.1 GCA_001640045.1 Candidatus Thiomargarita nelsonii
CGTCCAAAGCGTCAAAGCCTCAAATTATCAATGTCCGCCTCGCACTGGCCACACGTAGCGGCTGAAAGCCTTGATGACGTTGTTCACGTTGCCGAAGTTGAGGTACACGAGACATGCGATGCTCGTGAGGCCTGCGTGCGTGGTAGACGGCCAATAGCTGCCCGTCTGCACGCCCGAGAACGCATCACCTTCCTTCCACTGACCCGTTCCCGCTGCGTTGCAGAGTGCAGGCTTTTTGTATCTATTATCTACCATCGCCTCCCACTCCTCTTTAGTCGGTAAGCGCCAATCGCCCGCTTTTGAACCGTCACTGAGGCCACATTGTCCATGAGCCAGTTCGGCAGCCCATTGCATAGCTTCTTTCCAAGTCATGGAACGCCCAGAACAATTCGCCTTTTTCAGCCAGATTAACCCGGTTTGGTTATCTGTGACGGTGCCATCGCCATTGTCTGTATAGCGGTACGACTGGACTTGTTGTCGCTTTTTGGCCTCGGCTCGAATTCGTTCTTCTTCCGCTTGACGTTTTTTAGCCAGTTCCTCCTCTTCTATAGCTTGTAACCGCTTTTTCGCATCGTCCGCATATTTCTTGACCGTATTGCCACTTAAATAGCCTTGATAAGCCGATTTATTGTCAGACTGACAAGCCTGTTGCCAAGCCTTTTCATCCTCTTTGATTTTCCGTTCTTTTTCCGCTTGACGTTTTTTAGCCTGTTCCTCCGGTTCGATGGCTCTTTGAACAGCGTTCTGACTCTCAGAAATAGCTTTTAAACGACTAACCAACTCACCCGCAGACTCAGGGCGCTGTCTTGGATCCGTTTTAACACAATCAAACAACAAATCACGCAGTTCTGTCACCTCAGGCAATTCCCGTTCTCGAAAATAGCGCGGACTCTCCCCCGTCCACAAACGATACATCGTCGCCCCAAACGAAAACACATCACTTTGAGCGCTGGGTTTGCCATATTCGCTCAAACCCTGTTGCTCCGGCGGCGCATAATCCAAAGTGCCAAA
>LUTY01001023.1 GCA_001640045.1 Candidatus Thiomargarita nelsonii
ATTCAAGCCTTTCAAAACATCAAGCAGAAAACACCGAGAGAAGCCAGCTATAGTGCTAATAGTTTTGTGAACTGTATTGCCAACGCCATTCTCCAAGTCAGCAATAGTCCTAAACAATGGGAAATTGTAGTATTTCGTGATGACTCTGCTAATGCCTTTGCCTTACCGGGAGGTAAGATTGGCGTACATACAGGACTATTAAAAATGGCGAAAAATCAACATCAGTTAGCTGCCGTCATTGGACATGAAATCGCCCATGTTCTTGCTAGGCATAGTAATGAACGGGCTTCTCAACACTTTCTTTTGCAAACTGGCATGGTTTTGGCGCAAGCATTGAGCAATCCGCGATCACAAAAAGCTAAAATGTGGATGGCTGTGTTGGGAGTGGGTACACAATTGGGCATTCTCTTACCCTATAGTCGCATACATGAAAGTGAAGCGGATGAGATGGGGCTCTATTTAATGGCTAAAGCGGGATTTGATCCAAGAGAAAGTGTCAAATTGTGGCAGAATATGGGGCGGGCTAATGGCAAACAAGGGCCAGAATTTTTGTCTACGCACCCTTCACATAACACCCGCATTACTCGTTTAAGGCGAGCAATGGGGCGTGCCATGGCATTCTATCGGCAAGCGACGGCAAAAGGGAAAAATCCAAACTGTCGTTTGTAAAGCTTTTTCCCCTTCCCACTGAGCGAAAACGGTCATATCAATTATCCAAGTTTCCACTCTGTACTTTATGCTCACGCCAAAATTGCTTTGCAAAAGCAACGATGGGATGTAGCGGTGCTTTCGGCGTGGTGCGTAATGTCATACCTATTTGCAGTGGGCTATGATTACTTTTACGATTATTACACCTCTCACAAGCCGTCACGATGTTATCCCATGTATGTTTTCCCCCTTTTGAAACCGGAATAACATGATCAAGGGTCAAATGTTTTGTGCTGCCACAATATTGACATGTATGCTTATCACGTCGTAAAACCTCCCGCCGCGGCTACTTTATAAAGGGTA
>LUTY01001024.1 GCA_001640045.1 Candidatus Thiomargarita nelsonii
CCCTTTAACATTTTAGTCAAATGCTTTTCTGGCAAATCAGGCTTTTTGAGGTAATCATTACATCGCTTATAATATTCATAATCAGTCGATATCTTCACCATCGATTCACCACATTTAGGACAAAACTTTCGTAAAAAGACTTCGTTATTTTTGGTGACGATGTGTGTGTCTATGAGACGGTGCAAATTATTGCACTTGTGACAAAAACTCTGTGTTGCTGTTAAATACAGATCGTAATCTTCGGCGTAGTATGGCATACAGGATCCTTATTCCGTTATGGCATTAAAAAGTAGTACAGGAGATACGATAATTGCCGCTCCTGCTGCCAATATAATTATCCCTGCATCTGCTGTCAAACTAAGTGGAGTCATCGCTATTTGAAAAAGTGGATTTTTCGTCTTTTTATACTCTGCTACTTTTACTGGTAAAGGATGGATAAGCTTAAGCGCTTTCTTATTAATCTCTCCCTTGGAAAAATAGCGTTTCCCTTCTATTTGAATATATGATTGGACATATTCACTGCCAACCCTTTTAAAGCCATGTAACGCTAACCAAGAGATTTGCTCTTGATTGAGTCTATTAACTGCAAATCGTACAGATATGTCAGTAGTAATGACACGAGGATCTTCTCTATCAATAAGAGGACGAATATAAAGGTTTTTCTCTCCCAGTTTTAAAAACGCTCCCGCTTGCAATAACTCTATAAAGGCTTTAGCATTTTTGCTAAAGATATAGTGATACTTCTCACCTATAAAAACCATCTGTCCTTCATCTTTATTGGTATAAAAAGAGAGAATCTTTTCGTTATATGGGACTGGTTTTGCTTTGTTTTCCCAAAGTTGTGTTGTAACACATCCCATAGATGAGAAGAAAACCACAGCTATAAGCATCGTCACTATAAAAAACCATTTTGTCATAAATTATTTTCTCCTTAAACTCGATGATCAAGTTACCACCGCCTTGTGATAAATCCCAATGCTTAAAGCTCAAGTCACCTAAAGGTGACTAAA
>LUTY01001025.1 GCA_001640045.1 Candidatus Thiomargarita nelsonii
GCCCTTCAAGTAGTGCCTTAAGAATGCCCTCACTGACTTTTTGATAACGATTAACCGTTTTTTCAAACTTGTCAACTAAGTCTTTTTGACTGTAAGTGAGCTTATCTAAAGAGTGAGCACTTTTTTCCAAAATGATTTTGACTTCTTCTGGTAACTCAATTTGTGGTGATGGTTTTGGGAAAATGGTCACGAAATCGCCCATTAAACGCTGCTCAAGAAATTGCCCTAAAGCATCGTGATCAGTGTCAACCATTTCTAACATCACTCTACCAAAAATATAGGAAATATAAGCGATTAAGCTGGAACCAAAGGCTTCATAAAAACCGGCAAATACTTCTTTTAATTTTTGGTTAAATATATCCTGATTTCCATAATGATTTAACAGTGCAATGATTTTTTCATCTGAAAAAGCAATGATCAAACCATGAAAAGTGCCAATAATTCCAATAAATAACAGAGTATTAACAAAAAACTGTCCAAGAAATCGCCACGAAGTTTCCTCTGCAATCGGTACAGAGCTACTATTCATTAAATGAAATGAGTTTTCAAAATTTCCTTGACAACGTTCTAAGCGTAGAATGACATCCTTAAGTCTTTGTTGCACAAAAAATGGCATGGATTTGTTTAATACACCATTAAAAATAGAAAGGTTATCGGCTATAAATTGCTTTTTTTCTTTTTTCAGCAATTTCTGGTGAAGTTGAGAAAAAATGGCTGGCGATAAACCTTTATCTAGTTCATGTAAGGCAAAATGATGCGTTTTTAACTTAACCAGACAAAACCGCAGGAGTGCCACGAGGAATAAGCCAATTGTCAAGACAAAAGGCCAAATTTCTGGGGCGAATAATTGTCCCCAATTTAAGAAAATGGCTAAAATAATAGCAGCGACAAAGAAAAAGATCGTCAAATGGCGGCGCCGCTTATTATCATTGATTAAATCATTAGCTGATGAGTTCGTCATACCATCCATAAGAATCGAGTGCTGTATAACGCCACTGTGAGAGCGTTGG
>LUTY01001037.1 GCA_001640045.1 Candidatus Thiomargarita nelsonii
GCGAATTAAGAAATAAACGAATGAACTTTTTTTATTAAATAATTGAATTTAAATATGTTTATTAGTTTATTTCCTAATTCGTTGTACTATTTTTAAGATTGAGTGCGTAAGTCCTATTTAAATGTTTGACCGAAAAAACGCAAAAAATATAGTTAATACTAGCATTTTTATCATTGTGTTTTTATAATTGTGTGTTTTAATTTACTATTTTGAGCAAAAACGAGAATAGAATATGCAACGCCGTTATTTTTTGGGTTTATTGGGAGGATTAGCTGGACTCTCCGCATACAGTTTTAAGGCATATTGGCCTGATGATAATAGTTTTTTTAATGACTGCTTGGACAGTATGCCTGATGAATTGGCAAATCATGAAGTCGTATTATCAGCATTTGAGGGACTCGATACGAGCCAAATTTGGGATGGACATGTCCATTTGCTTGGTTTGGGGGACAGCGATAGTGGTATTTGGATCAATCCTCAGTCACTGAGTATATTAAGTATTAATCATTATATCCGGTTTCGTTTTTTTCTCAATGCCTCATGTCCACTGCCAAATATGTCAGTGGATGAGGGATATGTGGCACGTTTAAAAAGTTTACACTGGGGGCGCGGCTCACGTTTTATCCTGCTGGCATTTGATCACAGTTATAATGAGCAAGGTGAACCTTTGCCAGACAAAAGCGCTTTTTATGTTCCCAACCGCTACGCGGCGCAGGTTCACAAACAATCACCTGATACTTTTGAATGGCTTGCCTCAATTCATCCCTATCGAAAAGATTGTGTTGAGGCTTTAGAAGAGGCGTTTCTTAATGGAGCGCGGGGCGTGAAATGGTTGCCACCAGCGATGGGTATGAATCCCGCCTCGCCTTTATGTGATCGTTTTTATAAAGCAATGGTGTCTTGGGATATACCCTTATTGTGTCATTGTGGCGATGAACATGCCGTGAGCGGGACCAATACCCAAACTTATGGCAATCCATTGGCTTTACGGCGTGCTTTAGATCAGGGGGTCAAAGTGGTTATTGCCCACTGTGGCTCATTGGGTAGCAACCGGGATACAGATAAAGGTCCAAATGGTGCTCATGTCAGCAATTTTGAGCTGTTTGCCCGTCTCATGGATGAAGAGCGTTATAATAAACTATTATTTGCTGATATTTCCGCACTAACACAAAATAACCGCATTGGGCCCATTTTGGATACAGTCATTACCCGTAGCGATTGGCATCCGCGTTTATTGTACGCCTCTGATTATCCCCTACCGGGAGTAATGCCACTCACCTCTTTGAGTTTACTCCATGAAAAACAGTATATTACTGCTGAACAACTTGAGGTATTGGCACAATTGCGTCAGTATAATTCACTGTTGTTTGATTTTGTGCTTAAGCGTCTTATCCAGGTACGAGGACAAGGTTTTGCTACTTCAATTTTTCAAACGCGCTCACTGTGGACGGGGGCAAAAGCTTAAACGTGATTTGGCTTAGTTTTTTTTTGCCTACCTAAATTAGGGTATTTCCTCTTTAGGGATGTGTTATGATCGGATTTTTAGTCGTTAATTAATAAAAGAGAAGATAATTATGGCTGATCGTCGTTTACAAGTTTTTCATACGGTTGCTCGTTTACTCAGTTTTACCAAAGCGGCTGAAACTTTACACATGACACAACCGGCAGTGACTTTTCAAATCCGCCAATTGGAGGAGTATTTTAACACCCGCTTGTTTGATCGCACCCATAATCGTATTACACTCACCGAAGTGGGTAAGCGAGTTTATGAATATGCGGAGAGGATTTTTAAAGAATACGCCGAAATGGAAAATGTCGTCAAGGAGATAACAGGTGATATGAGTGGCGTATTGGTGATTGGTGCCAGTACCACAATTGCTGAGTATCTCTTACCTGTTTTGTTAGGCGATTTTAAAAGCAAATATCCTGATGTGTGTATTCGCCTGAAAGTTTCCAACACTGATGAAATTGTGTCAATGGTGGAAAACAATGATATTGACTTGGGTGTGGTAGAAGCGCCTGTGGGCAATAAAAGTTTAGTAGTATCATTATGCAGCATAGATCAATTGGTAGCTATCGTGTCACCTGGGCATCCGTTAGCAAAACGGCAAGAGGTAAGCGTACAAGAATTAGTGTCTTATTCTTATATTTCTCGCGAGGAAGGTTCAGGTACCCGTGAAGTGATTACTGAGTATTTCAATCGAGCGGGATTGTCACACGATGATTTGAATATCGTCATGGAATTGGGTAGTCCCGAGGCTATTAAAGGTGCGGTGGCTGCGGGTATGGGCGTGTCGATTTTATCGCAGACTGCGGTTCAAAAAGATTTGCAATTAGGATTACTCAAAGCCATCAATCTCAATCCGCCGTTAGAGCGTCCACTATCCTTTGTTCATCAAAAACAAAAATTTCGTGTTCGAGCGATAGAAGAATTATTAAGATTTTCACAAAATCATTGTGAATTTTATAAAAAGGATTGAACGGGGAATCTTCCCCCAAACACAAAATGATGACAAGCTCAACACAACGTTTACAACGTATTTTTAAGCAATTAGCACCAGAGCAGCAAGAAACTTTATTAGCGTTTGCTGAGTTTTTACAATCTCGTCTTGTTGAGAAACCGATGCCTAAAGTCAAGCATTTGCCACGCCCGCCCAACGAATCGGTTGTTGCAGCGATCAAGCGCCTCGCGCAAAGCTACCCAATGCTTGATAAGGCAAAAATGCTTAATGAAACTTCCCGCCTCATGAGTGAACATATTTTACGGGGGCGCGATAGTGTTGAGGTTATTGATGAACTGGAAACAGTGTTTTTGCGACATTACGAAGAATTTCTTAACGAGAAGACAACATGATTGATGTGATAAAAAAATGGTTTGACCGCTATTTTTCAGATCCACAGGCGGTGTTATTAGCAATCTTATTGATCACAAGCTTCACCATCTTGATGACGATGAGCCAAATGCTGGCACCCGTGTTAGCGAGTTTGGTGATTGCTTATTTGCTAGAGGGGCTCATTAGCAACTTCCAACGGTGGCACATTCCGCGTGCTCTCGCCGTTTTTTTTGTCTATTCAACATTTATCACCTTATTGGTATTTATTGTTGTGATATTGCTGCCCTTGGTATCGTACCAATTAACAGAACTCATTAAAGAATTACCTTCTATGGCTGGAAAAGGTCATGAGTTGTTAAAAGGTTTACCGGAGCAATTTCCGCTGATTATTTCCGACACACAAGTTAATGGTATTATTAGCTCAATACGCTTAAGGCTGGAAGACATAGGTCAAACCCTATTATCTTACTCATTGGCTTCCATCCCTACCGTGATTGCGTTAATCGTTTATTCAATTTTAGTACCACTGTTAGTATTTTTTTTCC
>LUTY01001027.1 GCA_001640045.1 Candidatus Thiomargarita nelsonii
CTATCTTTTAATTGAAGATTATTGTGGTTCAGTCGCAGCTTATACTGCTAGAGCGGGAAAACAAGTGTGGCAACACCAAAACGTATGGACATCATGCACCCCCTTTATTAATGAACAAGCCATTATTCTTCAGCTAAAATAACTTCAACTTTAGGAAAACACAATATGACAATACAACTTAAGCACCTTCCAATAATGCTACTCAGCATCGCATTGATGTCACCTCTTTGGGCTCAAGAGCAACCATCGCCAGAAGAAATCAATGCCTTGTCGGCAGCCGATGAAAATCGCTATGATTTACCCAACATCATTTATACATACACTGAATGGGGTTTTAATCTCAAGGTGAATCACATCACGCTGGATCACGTCGTTGATTACACCCTCAATGGTGAGATTATCACTGATATCTTTAATGCTCTTATTGATCAAGAGCAGATAAGACTCGCTGAAGAAAACGACAAAGGATTTCAATTTGAAGTGAAATTCCCTCCAGAAGTTTTGCCAGATGCCTCAGAGTTTGGTCTCATTCTTGACAATGGTTTAAAAGTTTCCAGCGTGATTTATGCTGAAAACCGTGGAATTTCTTGGAATTTCTCTGGTTGGTATCCTGTAATCAATTGGAACAATCAGCCTGAAAACCGTATGCTGGTTAAAGGTTATGTTAACCAATCTGAGCCAAATTGCGGTTGGTGGGGCTGCTCTAACCCAGTAGCTCATCAATGGGTGCAGATTTATACCCGTATTGGATTCAGTTGGGATTACAAAACTACCGTTTATTCAGATCAATATGGATTTTACAGTCTCTTGATTGAGGATCATTGTGGTTCAGTCGCAGCTTATACTGCTAGAGCGGGGAAACAAGTTTGGCAACAGCAAAATGTATGGGGTTCATGCAGCCCTTCTATTAATGAACAAGTTATTAATCTCCAAATAAGATAAGGACCTACCACAACACGCGACGCAGAGCGTCGCTACATGCATTCCCACGCAGAGCGTGGGAACGAGAA
>LUTY01001028.1 GCA_001640045.1 Candidatus Thiomargarita nelsonii
CAGCGTTTACTGATTTGGAATGTCCTTCAAAGGTGCGAATCTCGCGCCCACTTGAAACGTCCCACAATTTCAGCGTCTGATCCCAACTGCCCGATAAGGCGAATTTGCCATCTGGGCTGAACGCCACAGCGAATACCTGTTCGGAATGTCCTATCAAGCTACGGAGCTGGCGCCCACTTGAAACTTCCCACAGTTTCAATGTCTTATCTGAAGAACCCGACAAGACGAGTGTACCATCTGGGCTGAACGCCACGGCTCTTACCCAATTGGAATGTCCTCCCAAGGTACGAATATGGCGCCCACTTGAAACATTCCACAAATTCAGCGTCTTATCATAAGAACCCGATAAGGCGAGTTTGCCATCGGGACTGAACGTGACGGCGTTTATGCTTGAGGAATGTGCTTTTATGGTACGAATCTGCTGCCCACTTGAAACTTTCCACAGTTTCAGCGTCTGATCTTCATTGCCAAACAAATCTCCACTTCCCGACAAGGCGAGTTTGCCATCTGGGCTGAACGCCACGGCGTTTACATAAGAAGAATGTCCTTTAAAGGTGCGAATCTCGTCCCCACTTGAAACGTCCCACAATTTCAGCGTCTGATCCCAACTGCCCGACAAAACGAATTTGCCATCTGGGCTGAACGCCACAGCCTTTACTGATTTGGAATGTCCTTGAAAGGTGCGAATCTCGCGCCCATTTGAAACGTCCCACAGTTTCAGCGTATTATCTGAATAACCCGTTAAGACAAATTTGCCATCTGGGCTGAACGCGACGGCGTTTACCTCTGAGGCATGTTCCAATTGTAGAAAGGTTTCCGGCGGTAGTGGCTCATCATGGGGCATCAAATAGATACCAACCGCTATCAACCCTATTAAAAAAATAAGGATAAATGCTCCGTATTTAAAATACTTTCCGTTTTTAAAAGACATTTTTATGCTCCCCTCGCAAAGAATTCGGCAAAGCCTCACTAATCTTCACATCCACAAATTGTCCGATTAAAGAAGAATC
>LUTY01001029.1 GCA_001640045.1 Candidatus Thiomargarita nelsonii
TGTCCCAAACAATACAACCGATTCATGTCGATATCACCATCATTGGTGGTGGTATTGCCGGCTTATGGCTACTTAATCGCCTCCGCAATCTGGGCATTGCATTAACACTGATAATACATTTTTGCTACGCACCATACCGGCGTAGAATAAAGAAAGGCCGGGGATAGTCATAAATAATACCAATGCTGTTGCTGTTAGCATCCAAGCAGTGTCTCCCGCCGACAGTTCATTAGCAAAAGTCAGAGAAGGGAGTGCAGCGAAAAGCATTATCAGCAAAGCCTTTAAAGTATATTTTTGTTTTGTCATACTCTTTTTTTCCTTTAAAGGGCATCCTGCCCCGTTTCACCTGTACGAATGCGAATCGTCTGATCAAGCGCATAGACAAAAATTTTGCCATCCCCAATTTTGCCCGAGTTGGCTGCTTTTGTAATCGCATCAATCACTTTTTCAAGATTGTCTTCACTCACAGCCGCCTCAATTTTCACCTTGGGTAAAAAATCCACCACATATTCGGCACCACGATACAATTCCGTATGACCTTGTTGGCGACCAAAACCTTTTACTTCAGTCACGGTAAGACCTTGTACGCCAACATCGGAGAGTGCTTCTCGCACATCATCCAGTTTAAAAGGTTTAATAATGGCTGTTACCATTTTCATAAATCAATGTTTCCTTTATTTGATAATGTCATAAGTGCAAGGTACGCCTTGCACTCCATAAAAATTGGCAGGCGTGTAAGGCGTACATTGCACATTTGCAAAAAGTAGTCCAACTTTATAAGTTTATGAAAATATTTGTATAAATGAAATTGTTGGTGTCGTTTTTGTGTTATAAAAAAAAAGGATTTGTCAGGTTTGCTACAATGCGGCTTGAGAGCAGGACGCTCCGCGTCCAAGCAGGCATTCCTTTGCTCCGCGTGGGAACGAGAAAATCAGAGCTTGGGAACGAGAAAAATTACGCTAGACATGGCACCTACTTTTTGTTAGAATGCCGTCCGTCATTGCACTTGT
>LUTY01001030.1 GCA_001640045.1 Candidatus Thiomargarita nelsonii
CTTATTTTGCATGGCGGGCAAGTGGATTTTATGCGAGTTTTTTTGTCGCTAAATCGGAAAACTCAAGAGCACATAAGCCTTAATGCCATTAAGTACCATCGCCAGAAAACGCTCTGCGTTGTAGGACGCGGAGCGTCCGAGCAGGCATTCCCACGCAGAGCGTGGGAACGAGAAAGAAAGTAAGAAATATCAGCGAAAAAACCTCGAAACCTTCTTGTCATTATAATTATATGTTATTGGGTAATTATCTCACTAATTCAAGATAATTTTTTTTGAAGTCACACTGCTCCGCTCCTTGCCTAAGCCCCGTTACTGGTCACTTTGGTCCTGGATTTTTCTTTATCTACCTTTAGTTTTACTCGCACTCTATTTTTTAACCCATATTAATACCCTCTTACAAGCCTATGATATTCGGCATTTCACACTAGGGGAACGTTTACTCACAGAAGCGAGAATACTCACCGACTACATTTCTAAGATACTGTTGCTGACGCCATACGAATTTGGTTTATATCATGATGATTACACCATTTCTCGTCATTTATTGACACCGCCAAGCACTTTGATAGCCATCATTTTTATCATGGTTATGTTTGTGACAGCCCTTTGGAAGCGGCACATTTGGCCCGTTTTTGCATTTGGGGTATTATGGTTTTTAGCTGGACATGTCTTAGAATCGAGTTTTATTGGACTGATGTTGTATTTTGAACATCGCAATTACTTAGCTATGTTGGGCATAATATTTTCAATCATTTATGGTGCTATATGGTTGTTTGAGTACATATTGACCCCTAATTTACGCAAAGCCAGTATTTATTTGAGTAGCTTGTTTTTTGCACTCTTTTTATTGATCACATGGTCAGAAACCGATTTGTGGGGCAAGCCGCTGGAACAGACGGTATTTTGGGCGGAACAACATCCCCAATCTCCCATGGCACAAACTCATGGCGTTGCTAGGTACTTACACACTCTTTCAACAACTGGAGAAAATGATGAAACAATTATTGAC
>LUTY01001031.1 GCA_001640045.1 Candidatus Thiomargarita nelsonii
TACCCCTAATCCCCCTTTGGGGGATTTTTTTTTCTGTATGGTGGAGGTTTAAAAAAGCAGATGCCCTCTGAAAAAATGATTGATTTTTTGTTGGCTTTTCTCTGTGAACAGTCGGACAAGCTCAAACTCTCCAACGCTGAATGGGAAGCCTTGTTGCATTTCGTCACTCAACAGGGTGTGGCTCCCTTGCTTTACCAACGATTAACCCATACTCAGCTCCCCCCAACAAAAATACTTGATGCTTTATGCGAGGCTTATCATCACAATGCCTTTAAAAATGCACAATATTATCAGCAATTGTCTGAAATATTAAAGCAGTTACAAGCAAATGGTATTGAAGTTATTCCGCTCAAGGGAGCGTATCTGGCAAAAACCGTTTATCAACCTGGGGCACTCAGAGTGATTGGCGATATCGATTTGCTGGTAAAAAAGGCGGATTTGGAGCAAACTGAGAAAATATTGTTGGAAATGGGCTATGGTCCAACAGAGCGCCCCAGTCTCAAAACCCAATGTGCAACGTCTCATCATTTGGATGCTTTTATAAAAAAAGGGGCGTTTCCCATAGAGATTCATTGGACCCTTTTCAGCCCCTTATTGCCCTTTGAAATCAGGGTTGATATATTATGGGAACAGGCACGATCATTTACCATCGGCGATGTGAAAATATTAAGTCTGTCTCCTGAAGACTTGTTATTTCATTTATGTGTTCATGCGGCTTACTCAAACCGTTTTGTTGGGATGCGATTTTTATGTGATATTCATAGCACGATCCGTTATTATGAAATCGATTGGGATTTATTATTTTCTCGCGCTCGCCAATGGAAAGCAGAAAAAGCGGTTTATCTGGCACTGTATACCGCTTGGGATTGGGTGGGCACATTAGTGCCAGAAAAAGTATTGGAACGCTTTAAACCCAGTGATTTTAATTTGGAACTGGTTGTTAAAATTAAGGAAATTAGCCATATCGACATTGTTAATAATTGGAGAGCGCACGAAAAATTTTTTGCGG
>LUTY01001032.1 GCA_001640045.1 Candidatus Thiomargarita nelsonii
CGTTCCTGGGAAATGGTACCGTTTTGTAGCGCAAGCAACACCGCACAACCTTCTTCATGTGTATGAGAACAATCATTATATCGACATTGCTTTGATAGCTTTGCTATTTCATCAAAAGTATCATTAATGCCAGATTCTATCCCAAAATGGCCCATTTCCCTCATTCCGGGGGTATCTATGAGCATAGCACCCTTTTTTAAGGTATTTAACTGACGACGAGTCGTTGTATGCCTGCCCTTTCCATCTTTTTCTCTTATTGCCTGGGTATCAAATTGCGCTTCACCCAAGAGATTATTTAACAGAGTTGTTTTCCCAACGCCTGATGATCCGAGCAAACAATAAGTTTCTTTAGGAACCAATAAGTCCATTATTTCGTGTAAACCAGAATTGGTTTTATTACTAAAAGCCATTATTTGGAGATTCGGCATCAATTTATGAATACCAGCCACCTTTTCTTCGACATCGCCTGGAGATAATAGATCACTTTTACTCAGCAGCACGATTGGGCGAATATGAGCGGCATTAATCATCACCAAATATCTTTCTAATCGCCTGAGATTGTAATTGGAGTCAAGAGATTGAACAATAAAGGCTGTGTCAATATTGGCAGCAACCAATTGAAATTCTACCCTTTTGCCGGCGGTTTTTCTTTTTAATATGGTTTTTCTCGGAAAAATGTCATGAATGATAGCTAAAGAGTCTTCATCATAATATTGTGCATAAACCCAATCACCCACAGTGGGATAATCTAACGGAGATTCCGCGTTGAACATAAGCTTTCCCGTTAATTCAGCAATAACATCATTTTTTCCATTTCTGATGATATAACTATCTTTAGTTACGCTAATAACTCTAGCTATCTGGCAACCAGTGACATTTGTAGAATCCATTCTATCTTGAAACCAATGACTAAAACCTAATTCTTCTATATGCATTAAAACTTTCTCCATAAAACATTGCCCTTATCATTCTCGTGTCATTGTGGAATGCAAGCACCGCATTAGCGG
>LUTY01001033.1 GCA_001640045.1 Candidatus Thiomargarita nelsonii
CTGAGTCATAAAGTGCTGCTGCCGAAAATTCTTGGTGTTTATCTTGGTATTGTAGAAAAACATGACTGCCCCAAAATAAAAAATAAGCTGCATAAACAATGCTTAACACCAAAATTACTTTTAAGGGAGTATAAGAAAAAAATACCCCTATAAAAAGAATAGTCTTATAAAGACTTCTAACAATAACTCCGAAGTTCATCAGGGATAAATTTCCTGATTTTCGCTTGATTTTTTTTTCCCAGATGCTACATTCGACGTTATCGGGAAAATTATTTGACTGTAAAGACAGTTCCCATAGAAATGACATTGTTATATCCTCCCTCGGTTGAAGTTATCACTGACTGATTAACGGATCACAACGCCATTGATCCGAGGTTTTACATTTGATGTTAAATTTATCACTCACGGGTAGATTAACGGCTCACAACGTTATTGATCCGAGTTTTGAGTCATTTGATAGGAGAACAACGAATAAAAAAAGCCACGACTCAAATCGGTGAATCGTGGCTATCGTTTTTTTCTCGTTTTCTGGCTACCGATTGTTTTTAAATACATGGACAATTACCAATTAGTATTACCAGAACATCTCAATCATTACGGTTATTTATTTGGCGGCACATTGCTCAAATGGGTTGATGAGTCTGCCTATATATCGGCAAGGCTTGATCATCGTGGCAAAAGTTTTGTGACGGTAGGCATGGATGAAGTTATTTTCAAAGAAAAAGTCGCTTTAGGGAGTATTTTGCACTTCAATGTGAAAAAAATTAAATCTGGGAAAACCTCTGTTACTTACAAAGTCAGTGTGACTAATACCAGCGTTCCAGAGAATAATAACCATGAAATATTTACGACTTCAATCACATTTGTTTGTATTGATAAAAATGGGAATAAATGTATTTTAATTTAGAGGGCACTGGGATAATTATCCCACTCAATAACCCAATGCCATATCGTGCGTTCGACTTTTTCAAAATCATTCCAATCTATAGTTTCCATTTTATTTCTAT
>LUTY01001034.1 GCA_001640045.1 Candidatus Thiomargarita nelsonii
GCTGCCTACCGTCCCCATGAAAATCCACTGATCGAATATTTTATGAAAAAAAGCCGTGACAGTCGTGCAGAAAAAGCGATCCCGCGTGATGCGGTGCGTGAAATGTTGCGTAGTCTCAAAAAAAATAAAGCTCTGTGGTTTGCCAGCGACCAAAATTTTAGACATAAACACAGCGTTTTTGCTGAGTTTTTTGGTAGACTGGCGGCTACCAACACAGCAGCCTCACGTCTTACACAGATCAGCGGTGCCGCTGTCGTGCCGTTTTTTACTCAACGTTTGGAAAATAATCAAGGTTATAAAGTGATTTTACAACCCGCATTAGAAGATTTTCCCAGTGGTGACAATAGGCAAGATGCCTTACGCTTGAATCAATTGATTGAGGCACAAGTCAGAAAAGCACCAGAGCAGTATTTATGGGTACATCGGCGCTTTAAGGATAGACCCGAAGGGGAAGAAAATGTTTATTAATGTCCAAGATAAATCTTGGACTCCAGGCCACGCCTTGAAATAAATTTCAAGGCTAAAAGCTCAAGTAGGCTAAAGCCTACTAACCATAATAATTCAGTCACGCCTTGAAATAAATTTCAAGGCTAAAAGCTCAAGTAGGCTAAAGCCTACTAACTAAATTTAGTTTAGTCACCTTTAGGTGACTTTCGCTTTTAGCCTTGAAATTTATTTCAAGGCGGTGGAGCTAATTTACTGCTACTTGAAAATTATACAAAGCTACCCATAACTATACATTATGGGTAATAAATATCGACCGCACGAATTTGCGAAAAAAGTAGGTGTCTCAGTCAAGACGCTAAGAAGATGGGACGCTAATGGCAAATTAATTGCCAAACGTACACCATCCAATCATCGTTACTATGATGATTCTGACTTACACCAATTGCATGGAATCGAAGAAAACGATAGAAAAACAGTGGTTTATTGTCGTGTTTCAAGTGCTGGACAAAAAGCTGATATCAGGTCACAAGTGGCAGCAATGGAACAGTTTTGTTTGGCGG
>LUTY01001035.1 GCA_001640045.1 Candidatus Thiomargarita nelsonii
CAAACCGACGGCTACCTGCTTTCCTGCATAGTGTGCGGTATGCAGGCATAGTGTGCCGCCAGTTCGCCATTGTCTGCCCAAGCTAACATGATACGTGCCCCATCTGGATTACGCGTATAAATCCAATGCCAAGTCTCTAGGCTGCGGTAACTGGGAAAAACGCTTGAGAAGCCTGCTTGAATCGCGTGCTCATCTCCCTCTTGGTAGGGCTTCAAAGTGAATGTCGGTTTCATTTTAGGTGTAAAATGCGCGTCTTTTGTGCTTGTACATCGTAACGTGGCGTGTAACGTTCACTCAAAAAATCTCCCCACTTTTCTCGCATCAAATTGATTTCTTTGCGAAAGAGAGCTTGTTTTTCGGGATTATCAACCGTGCCATAAGTAGCATGTTCATCGTGAATCAATTCAACATCCGTGGCTTGGACAATTCTCAGTCCTTGGCGACGGATGGCTAAACAAAAATCAACGTCGTTATAGGATACTGCCAATTTTTCATCGAATCCGCCCACTTCTTGCCACACACTTCGTTTAGTTAATAGACACGCGCCCGTCACCGCCGAAACGTTGCGGGTAGCACGGAGCGCATTTTTTGTGCCCCATTCTTGGATATTACCAGCAATCCATTGCGGGTTGGTTTCGATACCGTTATGTTGCAAGTCGTCATTTGGATAAAACAGCGTGGCACCGACGGCGCCTACACTGTCTAAATATAAATACCGCCTGAGATCGCGCAACCAACTGGCCTGTTTAATTTCAATATCATCGTTTAAAAACAACAAAATAGGACTCTCTCCCGAGATAACAGCCTGATTGTTCAGTGTTGACCAATTAAATGCCTCATCATTGACCAATATTTTAATTTGCCCAAGAGAATTGAGATAATCCTGTACTGGCGCAGGACAGCGGTTTGCAACAACAATAATATTGAATTGAGGATAATCAGTCAGTTGGAATAAACCATTGAGGCAAGTGTTGAGTCCACGAAGGCTTGTAAGTCATCACCAATC
>LUTY01001036.1 GCA_001640045.1 Candidatus Thiomargarita nelsonii
GCAGCGGGTGATGAGCTAGAAAAACAGCTAGCGGCTGATAGAGCTTTAGATGCACCTTATCGCTAACGATTAAGGAGGACAAATTCATGCCATCGTCTCTTCAAACGTTTTTACTGGCGATTATATTTGTATTGTCTATGCCGGCAGTCTCACAAGAGACTGAAAAATATTACGAAAGTAGTGCCTTGCAATTTGAATACAACTACCGCAATGGCAAATTACATGGCCTCACCAAGGAGTATTATGAAACCGGTGAACTCAAAGCGGAATACGAGTATAGGACGAACAAGTTAATCGCCAAAAAGGAATTTCGTCGGGATGGCAATTTGGAATATGAACTGAAATATGAAGATGGCAAGAAAATTGAGAAAGAGAAAAAGTATTACTCAACCGGTGAACTATTCCGTGAACATACTTTGAGAAATGGCAAAATCGAAGGCTTACAAATCGACTATTATCAAAATGGTCAAAAGAAAGCGGAACGGCATTATGTCAACGGTCAAAGAGATGGGAGGGCTAAGGGTTACCATATGAATGGTAAGGTGCAAGGAGATTGGCTCTTTAAAAATGGTGAACCCGTGTCCGCATCCCTTTTCTATAGCACGGGGGAAAAGTGGCTGGTACACACCGATTTTGACAAAAAGGGCCGTTTGAATGGCACCAGTAAGGAGTATGATAAAAAAGGAATGCTTATGGCACTTAGGTATTACGAAGATAACGAAATAGTCAAAAGAAGGAGAATTGGCTCTTGGTCCCGGTGGTGGTGGGAATTGTGGTATTAGTTAATTAGGAGTCCAAACGTCCAAGATAAATCTTGGACTCCTACAAAAATATGGAAACAACTGCATGATAAAATTCACTTTTTACTTATTTGCTCTCATTTTGATATTTGCCGCCAGTCGCGTCATTACGGTCAGAAATCCGATTCATGCCGCTTTATTTCTCGTGCTGGCGTTTTTTTCGTCCGCAGCGATTTGGCTGTTATTACAGGCTGAATTTTTGGCC
>LUTY01001048.1 GCA_001640045.1 Candidatus Thiomargarita nelsonii
AGCGAGCAGTTTTCGCCAGAAAACTTCTGCTTTGGTTAAGGATTGTTGTTGTAACCAAGCAATGTAGTCGCGATAGGGTTTGGGTGGTTTAAGTGTTAGCGGGATTTCCCGTTGTAACCCATCATAAATTGTCAAAACTTCTTTAATAACTAGTGCCGTTGACCAACCATCCAGTAATAGGTGATGTGTACTCCAAACAAATTGGGTGCGATTAGGACTCAACCGCATTAAAGCAAATCGTAGTAAGGGGGCTTGAGCCAAATCAAAGCCTTGTTTGCGATCAGTTTGAAGATAGTTTTCTAACGCCGTTTGTTGTTCGGTAGTTGTTAAAGTTTGCCAATCGAGGATTTGCCACGGGAGTTCTACCTGTTGACGCACGACTTGTAATGGCTCCTTTAAACCTTCCCAAAGAAAAATCGTTCTGAGTACTGTATGTCGTTCGACAACCTGTTGCCAAGCTTTTTGAAAAGTCGTTATTTTTAACAAACCTTCCAATGTGCAGGTATATTGTCCAAAATAAACGCCAGACTCTGGATCACGAATACTGTGAAATAATAGCCCAGCTTGTATTGGTGACAGTTTGTAAACATCAGCGACATTTTTCATTTTCATGAGTGTGTTCCTTCAAGTAATTGAGTACAACGGATTAGCGGATTAAACTGATTCAATATAATAAAATCAGTGTTTTAAATCCGTTTATTCCGTTAATCCGTTGTACTCGTTTTTGGTAAACCAATTATTTAACCGCCTTAACAATCATCATCGAATCAGCCCACCAACTATCTTTTATATCGGGTGGTAAATCCAAAGGCATTTTTTGTAATGACAATGAACTAAAATGGCGTAATAATAGGCGTTGGTGAGCGCGACTTAATGAATCAATTTCATTACTAAGATAAGTAAAGACTCCCCCTTCACGCAAATGCTCAGCCGCTATGGAAAAAAAATGTTCGGCGAAGGTGATGCTTTGTCCAATATAATTGAGCTGCTCCGCTTCATTCAATGGATAAGTATGAAAAAAAATGCCATCATACTGGGCAAATTGAGCGGTCAAATCTTGCCATTTACCATGCAATAAATGGATAACATTGTCTGGGTAATTTTTTTTCCATTGATGAAAACTATCGACAATCGCATCATTGCATTCAACAATGGTATGTGAACGTACCTTACCTTTCTGAATATAGTCAGCGGAAATCCCTCGACCAAAACCCACTTCTAATACATCCCCTGCTTGTTCAGTCACCACGGCTGCCATTGCCTGCATGAGTGGAATTTGCCACTCCTCCATAATTTCTTCGTCATCTAAAACTGATTGAGAACGGTCAGTAATATGGACAGCGTTGGTTGCACCTGGCACAAATCGTTTAGCCAATTTATCTAATTCAGTTAAATCGGCAACAAATTCACCAATTGCTTTATTGATTAACCAATTCCTTTGTCCTTCACGCGGTGGACGAATAAATTGGTTATTACTAATTTGTAGTGATAATTCAAAATCACGTAACCGTTTTAATTTGCTTAACATAACATATTATTTTTTTTGAGCTGGTTCTAAATATGACCTCACAGCCTTTGGGCGGTAGTGGTCAAGCGGATTAAACAAAACTCTGGTGATTTACAAATCAAATTCTGCAAGGTTAAATTTCAATGTATGACAGTTTTCTTTGAGGGTTCTTTCTAAACTTTCATCAAACCCTTCTTTGGCATTTGCGTCAATTTCAAGGGAAATGGTCACTTCGACATCTGTACTTTTGGTTAATTGTTCAATCACTTCTTCTACAATTTTAGAAAAATCCATTTTGGGTGAAATCGGATTTAATGTCACATTTGCATGAAAATGGGTTTTGGCTGGTGGTGCGCTTGAAGGAGCCAGGGAAAAGGGTTCCGCTTTCTCGTCTTGCACTTGATGTATTGTTTTTTTAGGGGGGGATAATGTGGCTTTTAGTTGTTCTTGATATTGGCGTGCCGCATCTGCTTTAATCAGTATGGCCGATTCATCTAAATGGATTTTCGTCTTTTTACCAAAGATAAAACCAAGATATTGTCCTTCTTTTTGGCCGGTAGCGAAACCAAAGGTTTTCTGCTCTATCCCTTGATTGATCGCCTCTTGAAATACGCTATCATTTAATAATCGAGGCAAATAAAGATAATGGAAACTGTCTTGCCACACTTTTAGTGCATTGATTTCTGTGTTTTGTTCTTTAAAATACCATTGATTCAATACGGTGTTAAGGTGGATGTGAGACCAAGTGGAGATCAGATATTCTTCTTCTTCGAGTTTATCTTCTATGGTTTTGATGAAATTGTTTGTGGTTGTTGAGAGACTGATGACTTCCCAGTTAAAAACCGGTTTATTTTGGATAATCTCTTCCACCGGACAGATTAACCATTTATAGGTTTCTCTCATCAAGTGATTGAGCATTTTTTCTGCGTTTTTTAAATCCTCTTTGACGTTCTTGACTTGGAGTAGGTCAAGATTGAGTTTTTCTTGTTTAATATCCTGCTCAATGGACTCCCATGCTAAATAGATTTTAGCGTGTTCTGTTAATCGCATCGCTTGTCCACTATCAGCCGCTAAAAAAATGAGACGATTTTGTTTTTGTCGTGGTTGTCCGCCGCGATATTTCAATATGGAATCAGCCTTTTTTTCCATTTTTTGTTGGTTATTTTTATTGTAAGCTGCGTCTAATGGTAAAATTACAAGACGGAGTCCTACAATATATTCATCAGGAATATCCACTGAGTTTGTAAAAACATGGATACCCGCTAGTTTTTGTTTACGTCCAAATAAAGAGGTGATCCTTTTTTTAATTAAGGATTCGATCTCATTATCATTAATCTGTTGTTGACGACTTTCCATTTCTCGTCGTAAATTGGCTTTGGTATCAAACCAAAAACGGTTTTTATCGGCATAAAGATGGTGCAGTTGATCACGTAAACGTTTTAATGCATCTTCAAAAATACCAATGGATTGCCCCGGTTGAACGGTGCCCAACAGAATACGATCTAATTGAATACCGCGATTGATTTGATTGGCGATAGAAGCGGCACTGCCGAGAAATAGGGTGCGAGCCACACGACGCGCCGCTTGTAGGCTACCAAAGCGTGTCTCTTGTCCATCAATGCGTGAAGGGGCAGCGCGATCACCATCAATTTCTTTTTCAATCACCGCATCCCAACCGGGGGGCAGGTAGTGAATACTTTTATTGCGAACTTGGCTATCATCTAAAGGAAGAGAGGCAGGCATGATTAACAGATCACGATTATCTGAATTCCATAAACGATGGATAACAATAGCTAAGTATTGCAATACCCCACGGGTTCGCTGGAATTTATCCAATGTGGACCAATCTTCATACAGACGATCAAAT
>LUTY01001038.1 GCA_001640045.1 Candidatus Thiomargarita nelsonii
TGGCGTTTTTTTCGTCCGCAGCGATTTGGCTGTTATTACAGGCTGAATTTTTGGCCTGCGCGGCGCAAAAGTGATGTTGCTCAATCCTGTTGATTATGAATTTAATCTAACAATTGCTGATAAAATCATTGCCGCCCCGTCTGCTTGGGTGGAAAATTTAGCCGGGATTACCAAAAGCTTATTAGAAAAGCACTCTACTCTCATCCCCGCTGGTATGCGTGAATTACTGGCCAATGTCTCAGTCAATGAGCAGCAAACTGCGATTGCACAAACTTTAGTAGAAACTGGACAAAAACGGACAGTATTATTGGGTAGTTTAGCCACCGCCCATCCCGAATTTTCAACCATTCGCGCTTTGGCGGCAACTATTGCCAAATTAAGTGGTGCTGATTTAGGATACTTAGGAGAAGGGGGTAATACATCGGGGGCTTGGTTAGCGGGTGCCTTACCGCATCGTGCTGCGGCTGGTGAGCCAGTCAACACTGCCGGATTGAATGCACACGCCATGCTCAGTCAAAGTTTGAAAGGCTATATATTATTAGGTCTTGAGCCAGAATTAGATAGCATCAATGGTGCTGCTGCATTGGCAACGCTTGAAAAAGCCGAATTTGTGGTATCGTTAAGTGCCTACCAAACCCCGACCATGGAAAGCTATGCCGATGTCATATTACCCATCGCTTTATTTGCCGAAACATCAGGTACTTATGTTAATGGCGAGGGAATTTGGCAAAGTTTTAGTGGTGTTGTGCCCCCCCCGGGTGATGCCCGTCCAGGCTGGAAAATTTTACGGGTTTTAGGTAATTTATTTGAGGTTGACGGATTTGACTACATTGCCTCAGATCAAGTGCGTGATGAACTGCGCCCTTTAATCGGTGACAAAAAAGCTGAGACTCAAACAGCATGGCAAATCCCCGCCCGCTTAAGCGTCGATCCTGCTAATAAAGGATTACAACGTATCACTGAAATGCCGATTTACTCAGTAGATGCCTTAGTCCGTCGCGCCGG
>LUTY01001039.1 GCA_001640045.1 Candidatus Thiomargarita nelsonii
CAAGATCAATAGAATAGAGAAAACCATCAACAGGATTCAATATCAATTCACGTAGTGAAATCTTTTTTGTCACATAAAATTTTAGCATTTTTTGAGTGACTCTGAAAACTAACCATCTATTACAGTATTCATCGACATCACACCAGTAATAGAGGTAGCTATCGCCATATTCATTTTCAAACAGTGTCAGTAATGGACCGTCAAAATAAATTAAATCTATTATATCTCTAAGATTTAGAGGAAAATTATCTAACGGGTAGCCGGTGATTTCTTGCATAACTTTAAGTCCTTATTCTAGAGAATATACCACACGAAATTTTTTCTCTAAGTCAGCTTCTTCAAATTCGTGTAGGCTAAAATGGCCTTTCTTATCTATTTTAGAAACGACACCGTCTTCTTTTTCAATGATGCCCTTAGCAATATGTGTTCCAATATATTCACTAATATTCGGGTTATCTTTTTTAAGTTCTGCATATCTATTTCTGGCATTTTCCAGTGTATCAAAAAATGACAGTGCATAACCTTGACATTTACTTGAATCCTTTTTAAACCTTCTACCGTTTTTACGAGTAGGTTTTATTCTCAGCACGGGAAAAAAATTATTTTTATAATTTTTATGATTAACGTCTCCAAAAATAAACCGGAAGGCGACTCTTTTTTGAGGAGTATAGTCTGAGGGTGGACATTGAACTGAAAGTGCCTCTATATATTTTTGATATTTGAAATACATTGATGCTTATCCAATATATTATAACATTCAGGATGAAATCTGATTAACATAAGTCACTCTCTATCTTGAGTCCCAAAAACCACGTTTAATTAAGATTATCCTATGTCCTACCTTCTTGAGTTCTTTTATCCATTTATTTTATTTATGCCTTGTTATGCGACGCTTTGTGTCGCATAACAGCCTTAAAATTTGAATTAGGCAAAACTCGCCTTAGCCTTATCAGCCAAAGCCGCAAACGCATCTTTATTAAAGACCGCTAATTCAGCCAACATTTT
>LUTY01001040.1 GCA_001640045.1 Candidatus Thiomargarita nelsonii
TACAAAAGCCGTCACTGCTTTATTGAAAGCTAAAGACATTGATATACAGGTAAAAGATGACAACACTCAGACTGCACTCTATTGGGCAGCCAAGGCAAGCGATTTTGAAAAACAACGCTGTGGATGTGGCACAAAAATACAAACAGACTTTGTCAAATAATAAGGCTGTAGCCACAGCCATTCCACAACCTTATTCACCGTTTAATTGGAAGTTGATCGTTCAAGACGGTAATATCTTACATTATTCTTTTTTGGATCTAGCGGGCAATATTAGGCTATTCAAGCAATTTACGACTTCAATGATATTGACACTAGGCAATCCTACCCTAGTAAAATCCTCATTGGCTTATAAACATCGAACCGAATTGGAATGGAAAATAGCAAGCTTATACGATTCTAGCGACAACAAAGTGAAACAGGTGTGGGAACATAAAGATTTTTTATTATTCAGGCAATTCGCTAGGTTTCCTTATACTTATAGAATTGATGAACAAAATAAAGAGACTTGTGTTTGGTTTTCAGATCATCGATATGTTTTTCCTGAATTGACGCCGCCCTTTCGATACGGTATGTGCAATCAGGGAAAAGACTGGCTGTTATATCGTTTAAAACGCAATCGTGAAAATGTTAAGGTGAAATTGGTTCCACCATCCCGCTAAAAGATCGACTGGGTGACTGATGAGGCTGAAATAACCTCGAATAACTGACATAAACAATCAGTCTTATTAAGTACTGAAGCACAAAAAATACCCGAAAATTTGTGCTTCGGTACTTATAACTAAGCTGGATAACACCAGCCAAGTGACTTCTTTTGTAGAATTAGCCAAAGTCGTTATTGGGCGAATCAGCGAAGGTGGAAGATTGAAATATCATATTATTCCGATGGTTACTCCTAGTCAATAATTTGGCGTAGTATGAGTACAACGATTTGAAAAATAAAGCCGAACCGCTTTACAAACGCGCCTTAGCCATCAGAGAAAAAGTCTTGGGCAAGGAGCATCCCG
>LUTY01001041.1 GCA_001640045.1 Candidatus Thiomargarita nelsonii
CGTTGCCCTGAATGTTGCCCATTTTGAAACGCCCAGCGGGAATCGACACCATTTGTGGTCCCTCATTTTCGCAGCCATTAAAACAAAATGGTTCTCTCAACGAAAAGGAATACCAAGGCGCTTGCCTTCCCTTAGTTTCTTCTGAAACTGCACGACTGATTGCCATAAACATATCATCTATACGTTGATGCGTTTGATATGCTTTTTCTAACGCCACAAGCAGATGTGAAGTATATAAACCATTATTTCCGCTTTTGCTTATATCGGGAGTCGTTTCCCCTGGTGCTGTCGCAAAGGCAATAATCGAACCTAAGGGAGCTTGCATATATTTCAAACCCTCCTTTTTTTCGCCACGTTCCCTAGTACGATAAGGATTATCACGACAAGCATCTAAGATAATGATGTTCAAAGTCGTTTTCGCCTTTTCCATTAGCTTCAATATTTGATCTGCATAAAGGATATTTTTTTTCTCCAAATCGTCTTGATACTGGATCATCTTATTATTAATTGGGAGTAGATAATTTTGTCCATCTATCTGTGCGCCATGCCCCGCAAAAAAAAATAACCCAATACCTCGACTTTTTAATAATTGCTTACCAAAGTCGTCGATAGCCTCATTCATAGCGCGTTGGTTTAAATTGGTTTTCAGTGTAACCTCAAAACCCATTTTTTTTAGCAGAGCCCTCATCGCTTTGGCATCATTGACAGGATTAATCAATGAATTATGTTCGTATTTCTCATTACCTATCACTAAAGCTAATGGGTGCTTATAAAATATTTTGGGTTCAGGGAAAAGAGGCTCCACTGTGCCACGATCTTTATCGTTTGTGCCGTTTTCGAGTGGTTTTTTTGCTGATAAAGTGTTTTGAGGCGCACTGTTGGGTAGTACGAAAATAATAAATATAAATATAATTATAAATATGATAAATATATATTTCATCTTACATTCCACGAATTTTGTTATAAGAAATCCGATTTTTCAGTAAAGATTCTCGGATTTCTTT
>LUTY01001042.1 GCA_001640045.1 Candidatus Thiomargarita nelsonii
TTGACCGTAAAGCCTTGCCAGCACCAGACTCAAACACACTGACAGAAAACACATTACCGCGTGATGCCATTGAACTTCAATTACTCTCAGTGTGGGAAACCGTATTGGATGTCCATCCACTTGGTATACACGACAACTTCTTTGAATTGGGTGGACATTCTCTATTAGCTGTGAAACTTATGAGCTTTATGCAACAACAGTGTGGCGTGCGACTACCGGTGAGCGCATTGTTCCAAAACCCAACCATAGCAACATTAGCACAACAACTGCGTCAAGATACCACGAAGCTGTTAACTAATCTCGTACCGATTCAAATCGCTGGAGAAAAACCTCCGGTTTATTGTTTACCGGGAGCAGTTGGCTCAGTAATGTATTTATATCCATTAGCTTCCTATTTAGGTCAACAACAGCCCTTTTATGCCTTGCAAACACCGGGATTAGAGGGTGAAGCAACCCATGAAACCGTTGCAGCCCAAGCTCGTTATCATCTACAAGCCTTGCAACAACAGCAACCATCGGGTCCGTATCAACTGATGGGGCATTCATCCGGTGGACAAGTGGCCTTTGAAATGGCTTGGCAACTGGAGCAACAAGGTGAAACAGTGGCATTCCTAGGTATTTTAGATACCAGTGTGCCAGATAGTAATCAACCAAATCCAATGGCTGAATACACAGAAATAAACTGGTTATCAGATATTGTACTGGTCTTTGAAGAATTGGTTGGTGTTGACTTGAATTGTAGCTTAAAAGACCTACGAGGTTTTGAAAACCTCGCAGGTCTACCTGACTTGGAAACTGCTTATACCAAAGTGATGCAAGCCTTTGTTGAGCGACAAATTTTGTTTGCCCCCGGCGCACCGATTGATGAACTCAAAGCATTGGTAAACTCCTATCGCGTCACTGTACAAGGACACGCCGACTATCAAATCCCCGGTAAGGTACAATGCCCGATTCATTTATTTCGCTCCCGTGAAAAAACACCCAATGCAGAAGAGATTGAATTT
>LUTY01001043.1 GCA_001640045.1 Candidatus Thiomargarita nelsonii
TCAGGGGTGATAGTCTTGACAGCACGGGTCATAATTTCTTTGACAAGCATAGGGCTTCCTTTATTATAAATAAGAATTTTATGAAATTCTTTTGCGTATATAACACTGGTTAATGACAAAGATACAAAATACCCTATCTCAAAAATAAGTCAACTAGCAATTGTGTTGTTACCAAGGCATGAAACCGTTAATAAACGACATTGGACGTGAAAAATTTGACATTGAGTGGTTCATAAATGTCAAGTCATGTCGTATTTTGTCGATGTTTGTTGTTAACAGACGCATTGAATGATCCATTTTTTGCATTGAATTGTCCATTGTTGCGATAGAGCGATCCATACTCCCGATGGAATTATCCATACTTCCAATGGATTGATCCATATGTGCCATCGATAGATCCATCTGTGTCATCATTTTATCCATGTGTCCCATGGATTGCACCATCGCTTTCATTGAATTATCCATATGATTAACATGTCGTAACATAGATGGCAAGGTATCCAGTTTGCCTGAGATGTCAGTTATGGTTTGGCTTGCTTGCCAATACTATCAACAAGCACACCTCAACGTCTAGTCTTTTGCTAGGGGAGCCTATACACATACACTCACTTAAGGAGCTACTAATATTATGAGTTTTATTACTATTGGCAATGCTTTAGGTTGCACGATTAACTCTCACCGTCGAGGCTGGGATGGGAGCATTTGTAAAAATGCCGAAACTTGGAATTGTTCGGCAAAACAACAGTTTCGTACCGATTATTGTCAACAAGGCGATCCACGTTGTTACCACATCCATATTTTTGAAGAAGGTAATCCCTATTGCCTGATCGATGATTTAGGTATAGGCTGGCTGCTTGAACCGTATCCTGAAGCCTTGAATAATCAAATTCTACTGTTTTGGGGTAAACGTTTTCAAGAACCCCGTGGCATCAGTGACATCAATACCAGACCCAAAGATTATGTTTTTGGTGCCTATCGTGTGCGTAGTGTTTCTCCACAAAAA
>LUTY01001044.1 GCA_001640045.1 Candidatus Thiomargarita nelsonii
CCGCAAGAGCATCGAGAAAATATTGGCATCATCAACCGCAGTGGAGAACATTTGTTGATGCTTATCAACCAAGTCTTGGATTTATCTAAGATTGAGGCGGGGCGCATCACACTGAATAAACAAAACTTTGACTTCTACCGCCTGCTTGACGATGTGGAAGATATGTTCCAATTGAGAGCGGATGATAAGCATTTACAATTACTGGTTGATCGCAGCCCTGATGTTCCCCAATATGTACAAACGGATGAGGTGAAATTACGCCAAGTTCTGATCAATTTGCTCAATAATGCGATCAAATTTACGCAAGAAGGGGGTGTATCCTTGCGCGTCAGTTCGGAGGCTGGTGCGCTCCGTTTTGAAATTGAAGACACGGGACCCGGTATTGCGCCCGATGAATTAGATAACCTCTTTGAAGCCTTTGTCCAGACGGCGGCTGGGAAACTGGCAGAGGAAGGAACGGGGCTAGGCTTAGCCATTAGTCGCCAGTTTGTCCAACTGATGGGCGGTGATATGACTGTCAGTAGTGAGGTCGGGAAAGGAACCACTTTTAAATTTGAAATTGCCATCCGTGTGGTTAAAAGCAGTGATATTCAAAGCCAACAGACAAGCCGCCAAGTGATTGCCCTAGCACCCGGTCAATCCCGCTATCGAATATTGATAGTGGATGACAAACATTCCAATCGTCAACTGCTCCTAAAATTGCTAGGGCCCTTGGGCTTTGAAGTTCGGGACTGCTGCAATGGTGTTGAGGCGATTGAAATCTGGGAACATTGGCAACCGCACTTAATTTGGATGGATATGCGAATGCCGGTGATGGATGGCTATGAGGCGACTCAGCGAATCAAAGCCACTTTCAAAGGTCATGCGACCACTATTATTGCCCTAACAGCCAGTGCTTTTGAAGAAGAACGCGCTGCAGTGCTATCGGCGGGTTGTGATGATTTTATGCGTAAGCCCTTCAAGGAAACCGATATTTTTGAGATGATGCACAAACATATCGGCG
>LUTY01001045.1 GCA_001640045.1 Candidatus Thiomargarita nelsonii
AACTTATACTTATAGCGGTATAATTTTTTTGATCGCCTAACTTTGTTTTATGACAAACCGACTTGATCACATCCTTATCGTTGACGATGACCCAGAAATTTGCCACCTGTTGCGGGACTATTTAGAAAAAAATGGCTTTCGGGCAACCGCCGTGAGTAATGGCAAAGCCTTATGGCGGACGCTTGATGACAAACAAATCGATCTGGTTGTCTTAGATTTGATGTTGCCCGGAGAAGATGGATTGGAACTGTGCCGCAACCTACGTGCCCGTTTCGATATACCTATTCTCATTCTTAGTGCCTTGGGAGAAGAGACGGATCGTATTATTGGATTGGAAATGGGCGCGGATGACTATCTTCCTAAACCTTTCAATCCCCGCGAATTATTGGCACGAGTTAAGGTGATACTGCGTCGTACTCGAAGTCTGCCCGGCACCACTGCCGAGACGGAAACGAGATCGCGATTGCTTTTTGCGGAATGGAAGCTAGATTTGATCACTCGTAATTTAGTTTCGCCGGCGGGCGTTGTTGTTCCCTTGAGTGCGGGCGAATTTCGCTTATTGCGGGTGTTTCTTGAACATCCCAAACGGGTGCTAACGCGAGATCAATTGTTAGAATTGACTCAGGGTAGAGAAGCGTTAGCTTTTGATCGTAGCATTGATGTTTTAGTAGGTCGTCTGCGCCGTCATTTGGGAGAAAACGCCAGAGAGCCACGTATTATTCAAACGGCACGGGGGGCAGGTTATATCTTGGCTGCTGAGGTACGAAAAGAATCTGGAGATATGTAAAAATGCACCTATTGCCATCTTCCTTATTTGGTCGCTTAATCCTAGTGCTACTTATTGGCTTGCTGTTGGCGCAACTGCTCAGTACCATTATTCTGTTCAAAGATCGGTACTTGCAATTGTCTAAAACCCAAGAGCAATGTTTGGCCCAGCGTATGGCTCAGATAGTACAAGTGCTGGAATCTTTTGCACCCAGTGAACGGGATAAAATCGTTGCGA
>LUTY01001046.1 GCA_001640045.1 Candidatus Thiomargarita nelsonii
CGCCCATGTCGTGCCTTCATCATGGCACGGAGACAGGCTTTGGACAAGCGATAAACGCCAGTTAAATTGGTATTGATCACTTGATTCCAATCATCATCTCGCATACGCATCAGTAGCGCATCACGAGCAATGCCCGCATTATTGACTAAAATGCTCGGCATTTCTTTTTTACCTAAACTCGCCACCAAGGCATTGATGGAGTCAGAGTCAGCGACATCAACTACCTTGCCTTCTCCTTTGATGCCATGTTCGCTTAAAAATTGCGTAATCCTATCAGCACCGCCGCTTGTTGTTGCAGTGCCGTACACTTTAGCCCCAGCTTGTCCTAAAGCCAATGCAATACCTTGACCAATCCCGCGACTGGCACCTGTGACTAGGGCAATTTCGTTGCTTAAATCCAAATTCATGCCAAAGCCTCCAACGCTTGTTCTAATGTCTTTGTATCCATTATCGGTTTTGCGGTCATTTTGCGAACAATACGTTTATTTAAACCCGTTAATACTTTGCCTGGTCCACATTCAAACAAGCTTGTTACGCCTTCTGCTACCATTTTTTCAATGGTTTCAACCCAACGCACTGGATTATAAAGTTGCGCCGTCAAAGCAGAGCGAATGTCAGCAGCTTCGCTTTTTTGAGTCACATCGACATTGTGAATGACGGGAATTGAGGTAGCACTCAACTGTCTCAATGGTAGGTTTGCCTATTACAAAAAAGATTTGTTTGGTGAGGAAAATAGCCTTGCAGAAGCTTTTATAAAAGCCGATAACAAAGGGGCTATTGCTGTTTTTGCTCCCACAGGACTGGGTTATACCTTTGAACATGAAAGGCTCACTGATGAATTATTTAAGCGTTTATTTCAAGACCAAGAGACACAATTGGGTCCCCTAACCACAGCGGCCAAAATCTCTGCCCGTATTACCAGAGATAGTGTGGAAATGTTTACCCTATTTGGCGATCCAAGTCTGTCATTGCGGTTGGAATGAAATTATTTGTGAAACTGGAA
>LUTY01001047.1 GCA_001640045.1 Candidatus Thiomargarita nelsonii
CAAACGACTGTGAAAGCAACTCAAGTGCTTTTGGAACGATTGGACGCGCCCAAAGCTGAAGAACGTCCGCGTGAAGCGACAACTATGTTGCAACAGACGGAGGAAAGTTTACCGCCTCCCACCGAGCCAGTGGATACGACTTTAATTGATACCAAGGCCGATTTACCCCTCTGGCAAGGTCAGGCAACGCAGCTTTATGTTACTGATATTATAGAGGAAATTCATGATGTTTATACATTCCGTTTCCAAGGTAATCCCTTATGCAAGTTTGTCTATTGGCCAGGACAATTTTGTACCTTGGTGTTAAATATTAATGGTAAAAAGGTTTTACGCTCTTATACGATTTCTTCTACCCCTTCACGGCCTTACGTTTTAGAAGTCACGGTGAAACGGGTGCCGGGTGGTTTGGTTTCAAACTGGTTACCGGATAATCTGAAAGTGGGTGATAAAATCAGCATCGCGGGTCCTAAAGGTAAATTCTGCCTGGTGCCGGGTAAGATTCCTAAGAAAATTTTATTTTTGACCGGTGGCAGTGGTATTACGCCACTGATGTCTATGTCGCGCTGGTTGTGTGATGTGTCCGCCAATGTGGATATTAAATTTTTAAACTCAGTTCGCAGTCCTAATGACATCATTTTCCGTAAGGAATTAGAATTATTAACCAGCCGTTATAAAATGTTTGAACCGGTTGTGGTGTCTTCTACCCGCAGTAGTAGCAGTGATTGGATGGGTTTAAAAGGGCGGATTAACAGTAAGGTAATAGAAACGGTTGCCCCTGATTTTCAAGAGCGCCATGTGTTTATGTGTGGCCCCCCTCCTTTTATGGAAGGAATGAAAGGCATTTTTAAGGAACTTGGCTTTAATATGGCGAACTTCCATACCGAAAGCTTTGGGGGAGTACGCACGGCTAAAGATAAACCAGCACCGGCAGCGACTCGTCCTACCGCTGTACCCACAGCACCACCAGCGGTCCAAAAACCGCCACCACCTGCGGCTGAAGAA
>LUTY01001056.1 GCA_001640045.1 Candidatus Thiomargarita nelsonii
GTGGACGAGATTGCAAATCTACCATCTCACCATACATTAGTACAACTAATTAGTAAATAAACGAATTGAATGACTTGTTAAGGGTCGTTTTTTTAATTACTTCGTTACTTCGTTTCGTTTATTTCTCAATTAGTTGTACTACAAGGATGATATATATAATCGCTCGGATAAACAAAACCAAATTTGCTGAGCCTTGTACTTATTTTGGTAGTTTATGGTATGTAGAGGTTTATCCTTTTTTATATAAAATTGGTTGTCGTTATTGATGGGGTTTATCCGAGCGATTAGATTTTGGAGTATTACCATTAGACTTGTCCCTATTTATCGCTATGATTTCACGAGACTAAAGTACAACTAATTAGTAAATAAACGAATTGAATGACTTGTTAAGGGTCGTTTTTTTAATTAGGTTACCTAATTTTTGTTTAAGTTCTTTAACGCCTTGCATCTCAGTTAACCATAGTCTTTGAAAATATATTTTATATAATAACTGAAAAATAAAATTGTATCAACTGGTTATCTGAAAATGTCCTGTACTGAGGTCTCGCCTCTAGATTATTTAGAGATTTAAACAGTTTAAAGGCTTGCGTTTTGAAGTCAAGACTTTGAACGCATACCGTGTGACAGGCGGAGAAAATTAAGGTACTGGCCCTGAAAAGAAGTCCAAACTTGAAAGTGCAAAGCAGGGCTATGAATATCCTGAGAAATGGCCTCAATGAATGGCTTTTTAAGGGAGAGGATCGAGCAAGGACGCTTTCAATGAGCAAATTGATTTAGAGGCTCGGGAAAAGTCTCAGGCGGTGGGAATTAAAAAGGTGCCATTCTCGTTATGAGAATTTGTTATGATAATAAACCGTCACAAAATTCCGCGCCAGACCTTCGAGGTAATGTCTTCTCATGGCATGAGATTGAAGCGCGTCTTGATGCTGTGATAGCAAAGCGTGTTGATGCCATTATTGAGGCGGCATTAGCTGAGATAGCTACACGTCAGCCTGAGCCGCCTGATCCTGGGTTATTGGCTCAGATTGAGGCGGCGGTGGCGGTAGGAGCGGTGCCGACGGCTATGCCTCGGTGATAAGCGGACATCTATTGCACTCAGTCCGCAGGCAGTGAAGGTAAAGTTTTTGCAATGGGTCACAAAATTGCGAAGGACTTATTAATTACCAAAATCTCACTTTTTTTATAATTGTTTGTATAATTTTTTCAATCATTAAAAGAATTGTTTTTTTGGTCATCTTTGTATAGAAATACTCAGACAAATACAATAATCTATTTAAACTATTATATTTTTTAATAACGTTTTCCCTTTTTATTAAAAATATTCTATCTCCTTCAATATTATATATTACATTCATTTCGTGTGGTTTCATCTTTAGCCCAAAGCTTTTTTCGATTTGCATACCATAATTTTGAGTTGTAACAATATATGGCAACTGAATTTTATCTATTTCTTTTGTTCCATATAAATCACATTCAAAATTATATACCTTCAATAATGAAGTTAAACGGTTTAATTTTTCCGGCAATATTTCGCAATATACATCATAAACTGCAAGTGAATCATTTATATCAACAAATTTAAAGTTTTTGTTATTATTTAAAATTGGGACCTGGAATAATGTAGTACTTTGCTTGATGTGAAATCCTCCTTCATCACTAAAATTAGTTGTCAAAGAATATCGAGGATAGACAAAAAATTTGTTATTATCAATCAAATATTTAGTGAAGTATTTTTTCCAAGAACTCTCAGGCCATGCAATAATATTTTTTGGAATAGCATTATTTTCTGATATACTCGGCTTTTGATCATACCATTTCTTAAATAATTTCCACTGTCCTGATGTCCATACTTGCCCCCATGAGCATGGCAATTGTAGAAAATAGGAATCATTTCCATCATCAATGGGTGTAAAAGGCAAACGTGCCGTTTCATTAAAGCTATAATTATATAAGGCTATTCCTCCCACATAAGAATGATTCTTGTAAAACTCCAATGCTTCTATTGAATACCTATAAAAATAAGGAGAGACAAAAAGATCATCTTCTAACATAATTAACGAATCAAATTGATTCAACAAGTCTCCACATTTGATAATGTGTTTTCTTAAGCCTAAGTTTTCTTCCTGAAAAATAATTTCTTTCTCGCCATGTTCCCAATTGTATTTATTAGCCATTTCAAAGACTTTATTGTTATTGATATCTTTATCGTTTCTATCTATACTTATTATTAGTCTTACAGAATCATTTGGGTATGAAGCATTACTAATGGATGTTAAAATCCTATCTAATGAACTTGGTCTGTTGTATGCGATAACGACTATTACTGGTTTAAACAAAATTGACTCCTTTTTTGAATTTTTAACCAATCAACAACACATTTACCTACAACTTGATTGAACTTTATTCTAATTTGTTAAGCGAAAAGTCCCTTATTCAAAGTATTATCATGATTATCAAGCTGTTTACCGTGCTATTTTTCATTGTTTTGAAATACCCATGATATATACGGCTACCGACTTAAGCCGCGACGCTTTGCGCCCTGTGCTGTCACAAAGCCTTATCCGCTAAACACTAGAGATCATAAGGTGTCGCGGCTTAAGTTGGTAGCCATATATACCAATCAGAGTTATATTTTCTACTCACTCTCAATTTTCAGGCTTTCAAAAAAGCCAAATTTGTGACCGACTAAAGTATAGATTGGCGTTTCACAACCAACCTGTGAAGCTCGTATCAAGTTAAAACGTCTCTATCCATCAATTGAAAAAGCCATTAGCCGATTTTAATCTGGATAAATAGTCCATTTCCGCAGGCAATTTTATCCCTCAGAATCCATATTGATCCCGCATGGTTCTACACCATAATTTCGAGTGCAAACTTTACAAGGATCGTAAAGGTCATCTTTGTTCGGCGAAATAAATCTCCCCCTCATTTCTTGAAAAAACTCACTGTTCCATACTTCATGATCAGTGATTTTCTTATCTCCCTCCATATTCAGGAGCATAATTGAACATCCTGAATAATTTTTATCAGCATCAACACGCAACATTGTTGTATGAATCCGACATTTTTTTTCTTTCTGTTCTAAATCAAGAAGCGTGGGAAGAGATACCTTTCCTCGCAAACGCTCCGGAACAACTGTCTTAAGAAACTCAACCACCTCTTGATCGTGAGCAAGAAGCGTTCTCTCTTGGACTCGAAATCCGTCATATGGAGACGGCTGGAAATTGTACAAAGAGATATGGTCAACTCCCAAATCCTCTCCTTTTTTTATAAATTCGGGAATTAAACGATAGTTTTGCTGATCCACAATAAAGGATGTATTTATCTCCAATTCAGAACCAGCGGCATCACGAGCCTCAACCAGTTTCTTGA
>LUTY01001049.1 GCA_001640045.1 Candidatus Thiomargarita nelsonii
CTATCTGGATGCAACCCCTGTTGTTCTAAATCCCACAAATGAATAGCCCAAGTCTCGGCATCACGATGTTGTTCTAATGCCAGCAGATAGCAATAAAGAGAATGCTGATCAACTCCCACCAACACCGGTTTCCCTGACTGAAATAATTCATCATTAGCACCTTCTTTTACCTGAGACAGTTCTTGGGCAGCATTGATTATGCAAGCTTTTTCTCGTGTTTCGTTTAGAAGGTTATGGATTGTCCCCAATGAGATCGATTCATCTAAAATCTCGCGAAAAAAGGCAATCACTCCTCTAAAAGAACTGTGACAGTGCAACACCAAAACCAATACAATCTGTCTGAGCCAAGACTTGGTTACGGGTATCCAGAATAATACTTCCGGTTCTGATTCCTTTGAATTAAAAGCCTGTTCAAGTGCTTCCGAACCGAAAGCCATTTGTCGGTACACAAAAGGGCGGCTAACTTTATGGCGTTTCGCTAGTTGGGAAATAGGTTCAGTACGCGCCAAAGCTTGCAAACTGATTTTTTGACGTTGTTCTGCTGTCAAATTTTTGGCCGCACAACTTGATAACGAATCGTTTGTCTGAATAGGTTCGATAAGCATTTGGTTTTCCTGATGTTGTTTGAAGGTGAGGGATTACCTGGAACGAGAATTTGTCGAAGCAAATTGGTTTTTCTTAATCGTGTTTAATTCTGCTTGTATTTCCTCAATTTCCCATTGTAACGCTTGGATATGGCTCTCATATTGGTGGAGCAGTTGAGCTTTTTCTTGTGCATAAACACTTTGTAGTTGTTCAATTTCTGCCACAGCATCAAGCCAAAGTTTTCGTAGTTCGGTCAATTCGGTTTCAACTTCAAATGTTTGATTCTGCGCGAATTCTAAAACTGTTAAAATATAAGGCAAATTTGCTTCTGAATCTCGTAATTGCTGAAGTTTGTCAACAAGTGCCACAGGAAATCGACTTCCTTTTGTACCCTTTCCTTTTTCAACTCCTTGCCA
>LUTY01001050.1 GCA_001640045.1 Candidatus Thiomargarita nelsonii
GCCATTAATGAAAAGATTTCGGAGCCATTGCCCGTCGTTGGAGCCATCATACCATTGAGGAATTTGGTCTTGACCAATTGACAGTGATTTCACTAATTCCTCTTGTTTGTCACGGGCATATTCAAAGGCTTCATAAAAATTCATGCCTTTGAGTAAGCCCTTAGCCAAAAAGCGACTATAACCTTGTTTATTGGTGCGATCAAAATAGGCCAAACCATTGCCGGTGCTACTGATAATGGCACGATTGGGAGCAATGAGTTTTTCCAACAACACCCCAGAGTAACAGGTATCTATGACCAGTGCCACTTGATTGCCCGTCTCCTTTTGGTAATCATCAACAATGTCTTTAAATTCAGACACCTCTAAATCGTTGTATTTGCTGAGTTGAAATCGATCTGTGCTACCGTGATTGATGAAAAATACATACAGCGGCTGATCAAGTTGGCCCCCCGTTTTAGCCCAAGCGAAGGCGTTACGCACATCATCAACGATCAAGGCACGTTCTGCAATCGGGTTTTCCACCGTTGTGAGACGACATCTTGGTGTGGCAGGCGCGTCCACAATGCAGTCATCAAGTCCATCGCCAGTAAAATCAGCGTAAGATTGAGGGGAAAGGTAGTATATTTCGTTATTGTCAAACCCCCTTTTGTTGAGCATTTTGTAAATATAATCGGAGATGGCGGCCGTGGTGTCCCAAAGGGTATTGGTTTTGTCATGTCCACCGCCCGCGATGATGATGGCAGCGCGTTTGTTAGTGAGGAGGTTTTGACATGGGCTATCATTCAAATCAGCACAAAGAGTATTTTTCTGGCCGGAAGCGAGGTGAGCTAGTCCCACATCATAGAGCCCCACTACCCATATCCCTCCGCCGCCATCATTTTCAAGAACTCCGATATAATCGGTTGGCAATCTGGAATTATCAGTGTCATAAACCATCCATTCTCCCTCTCCACTGCGGTAGACAACGCCACTCTGATAAGTGCCTATCCACAAGCCGCCGC
>LUTY01001051.1 GCA_001640045.1 Candidatus Thiomargarita nelsonii
CCTCTTTCAAACTCATCGTGGTTATTAGCCGCGACCGGGATATAAGCCGGCGAATCAATGCCGGGATTGCTTGCTAATTCAGAAAATTGTCTTTGGATGTGCAATAACATGCCATTGTCACGGCACCAATTAGCTAAGCCAGTATTAGCGCAGAATCCGCCCGTCAAATAGTCGTGCATGATGATGGGAGCGCCCAATTCTTTAGCGAATTCAGCACGTTTATACATTTCTTCGGGGGTAGGGGCTGTCACATTGAGGTAGTGACCTTTGCGCTCGCCGGTCTCTCGTTGGGCTTTATCAATGGCGTCCATCACATACTCAAAACGATTCCGCCAACGCATGAATGGTTGAGAGTTGACATTTTCATCATCTTTCGTAAAGTCCAAACCACCACGTAAGCATTCATATACGGCGCGACCATAGTTTTTAGCAGACAAACCCAATTTAGGCTTAATGGTGCAACCCAGTAAGGAGCGACCATATTTGTTCATCTTGTCACGTTCAACTTGAATGCCGTTAGGTGGGCCACCGCAAGTCATGACATAAGCAATTGGAAAGCGCACGTCTTCTAAACGTAGGGCACGTAACGCCTTGAAACCAAAAACATTACCAACCAACGAGGTAAATACGTTGACAACTGAACCTTCTTCAAATAAATCAATTGGATAGGCAACAAATCCATAAAAACAGGTATCGTCACCGGGTACATCCTCAATGCGATAAGCCCGACCTTTGTAATGATCTAAATCGGTGAGTAAATCAGTCCACACTGTTGTCCAAGTTCCAGTGGATGACTCTGCTGCAACAGCCGCCGCTGCCTCTTCACGCGGCACTCCTTCTTGAGGGGTAATTTTGAAACACGCCAGAATATCTGTGTCTTTTATTGTATAATCTGGCTCCCAGTAAGTTTCGCGGTAGTCTTTGACACCCGCTTGGTAAGTTTTGACTGACACTCTTATACCTCCATACTAATTGTTAATAATATGACTCATGAGTTGTAT
>LUTY01001052.1 GCA_001640045.1 Candidatus Thiomargarita nelsonii
CGGTTCCAGCAGCATTAGAAAGTGCCGGATATGTATATCTCTTATCCACCATCGCCTTCCACTCATCTATAGTAGGCAAACGCCACATACCAGCCCGAGAACCATCACGAAGTCCACATTGTCCATGCGCTAATTTGGCAGCCCATTGCATAGCTTTTTTCCAAGTCATCCTACGCCCAGAACAATTCGCATTTTTCATCCAGATCAGCCCCGTCAGATTATCTGTAACAGTGCCATCACCATTGTCTCTGTAGCGAGACGAAGAAGGCTTTGATACAGTGGTTTTAGGCACAGGGCAACCATTTTGTTTCACCGATACACCAGCAGAAGTCCCTAAACAGGAATCCCGATAATCTGCTACGCCATCCTGATCCCTATCTAACGGACACCCGCGTGAATCAACCCCCGCAGAGATTTCTGCCGATGTATTATAAGGGCAATTATCCAGACTATCAGCCACACCATCTCTATCTCTATCAGATTTTAAGACCGGCGTGGGATCCGAAACCGGAACGGTGACGGATTGAGAAGGAGTATTTTGCCCACAGGGCCCCACAAAACAAAACTTCCTATCCAACTCAGAATAATACCCCGGTGCTTGACGATTTTTCGTTTCTTTTTTGACCGCCACGCGCACATTGGTCAAAACCTCAACAATGGATAAGCCCTGCTTGGGCAACTCTCGCTTAAGATGCTTGACATAAGGACTATTGCGCCCAGTACCATCTAAAGCCCTTTTATTGGGACGAGTGGCATACGCAATCAACGTGCCACTGGGCACCTCCATCAATGCCAAACCATCAGGGTTATCCACGCCACGCTCTATAAACAAAGAACGGGCGAAAGGATTATTGCGACACGCATCTAAAATGACGACATTTAAATTATTCCTAGCCCCCTCCATCGTGGCTAAAAGATAACCCACCCTCAGAGTTTCATAAGGCAAATGCTCAGCGACAGTGACAGACTGCATGGCACCAATAGGAAAGAGATAATTTTC
>LUTY01001053.1 GCA_001640045.1 Candidatus Thiomargarita nelsonii
ACACAAGGGAGAGAGTACAACGAATTAGGAAAACAACGAATAAGGGAATAGAGGAGGGGTTTATGTTTTGGGGTGATTTTAATTGCCTGCATTGGCGCACTCCAAGCTGATTGGGTGTTGGCACTACATAGCCTGTCAAAGTCACTATCGCCTACCTCGGCGAGCTCCAGTCAAACTGTGTTTTTACTCTTTAGCCCTTTGATGACTATTTGTTACAATCGCCTACCTCGGCGGGCTCCAGTCAAACCCCATACCCTATTAACTTAGGTGCGCGATATTAAAACATAACCAAAAACTAAAAGCAAACACTTTTTTTGTTGGCCTCAAAACCCTTTAGAAAGAATCATTATATCATTCAAATGCCAAACGATTTCGCATTTATCGATCTAGCATTATTCCCCTTTGACCATTAAACTTTAGAGAGCGAAATTTTTCTGACAGTCTATCTTTTTTTCTGGTTCCCACGCGCCTACGTGGGAACCCAGTTTGGACGCGCCAGCGTCCACTCGACGCTTGCGCGTCGGAACCAGAAAAAAAATCCGTTTATTCCGTTAATCCGTTGTGCTAGTGCAGGAGAGCGGAAATCCCCATACCACTCTGGTGGTTCTAGCCGTTGTGAAAAATCCTAGTCGAGTTCTTGGCGCGAAAAACGGGCAACACCTCTTTAAAATCATCGAGCCTGAGCCTATTAAGATTTTCAGCCTCAATGCGAAGTCCTTCCAATAAAAAATCTATACCCATCCATTCTATTTTTCTATCATATACCTAATCAGCCAATGCATTCAAAAGTTTTGCCATGAAAAACACTTGTCCATTGATCGCCTGACGCTCGATCGGGCGTTCCGCCGAAAACACGGGCTAAGTCTCTCTCAGTGAATACCCGTGAGGCAAAGCCGGCTTCTTGGAGTTTTTCAGTTGATGCTAACATTTATTTTTTGCAAGAAACTTCCTATTTCAGAAAGTATTTTACATAAAAAAGGGGTTTAGGAGTCCAAACTTT
>LUTY01001054.1 GCA_001640045.1 Candidatus Thiomargarita nelsonii
TCAAATCGTGTTTTTTCACTTTCAATACAAAAACTTGGTTTTTCCAAGCTGGGTGCCCACTTTGGACGTTTGACGACAACCCGTCGACGAGCACAAGCTAAGGCGGCTTTTAATAAAGCGGGCGCATCCAAGTCTTCGCCGACTATGGCTCGAAAGAGTCGCATTTCTTTTTTGACTAATGCCGATTTTTGGCGGTGGGGATACATGGGATCTAAGTAAATCACATCGGGTTGTGGTTTTTTTGAGAGCAGCCACTGTTGTGCGTCGTGGTGAATCAGTTGTAAGCGTTCTTTTATCAAAGGGCCTATTTTTGTATCTTGTTCTGCCCGTTGTAAGCCATCCTGTAAGAGGGCGGCAACGACGGGGGAGCGTTCTATCATTTGTACATGGCAGCCTAAATGCGCCAAGATAAAAGCGTCACGCCCTAATCCTGCCGTCGCATCTAGGACTGTCGGATTGCTAGCGTGTTTTAAGCCGATGGCTTTGGCTAAAGCTTGCTTGCGCCCTCCGCCATAGCGGCGACGATAAGCTAAGGCACCGCTTACAAAATCCACATAAACAGGCCCCATTTTTGTCGTCATGTCACGTAATTCTAAACGTTTTGTTGTTAAATATAATAAAAATGGTAAATCAGGCGGTGGCGTGTCAACAATGGGTAATTGAAACGTCGCCGCTAATTGAAGCGCTGCTTTGTGAACGATAGGATTTGTGGGTAGGATAGGAATCGTTGTCAACTTGTCGATGGAGTCCAAAATTTATTTTGGGCTTGTCCAAGATAAATCTGGCCGACTCCTAAATTTTAGTAGCTAGGAATGCCTATCTTCGATACACGTATAGTCTCGTAGTTATTTAAGATATTCACGCGCTCGCCCGGTTGAAACTGGACATCGGCTGGTTGCACAATCGCAATTTTTCGACCGCTGTCCAGTCTAACGACAATTTTCAAAGCCTCCCTCTCAGTAACGCCTTGTTCAAAGAGAGAGCCAAGTGCGCCACCT
>LUTY01001055.1 GCA_001640045.1 Candidatus Thiomargarita nelsonii
CGATATCGTCTTGACCACTTCCGTCTATATCTCCCGTGCTCAGGCTCTCAGATGAGTTTTGGTGCAATGATACCCAATCGCTGTTATTCATCCACAGCCAAAGACCGTCTGTTCCAAAATCGATAATAATATCATCTTGACCATTTCCATTTAGTTCGCCTGTGATCAGCTTTTCAGGTGATCGGCTATCTAATTGAACCCAATTGGTGTTATTCATCCATATCCAAAGCCCATCAGCGTCGCAAAAATCAACAATAGCTTCATCTTGACCATTTCCATCGAGATCACCCGTTTTTATACTGTCGGGCGATTGAGTATCTAAGTGAGTCCAAGAGCTATTGTTCATCCGGACCCAAATTCCATAAGGATCGCCAAAGTCAATGATAACCTCATCTTGACCATTGCCATCGAGATCAGCAGTCTCAATGCTATCGGACGACCGACGATGTAATTTAAGCCAATTGCTATTATTCATCCTCATCCAAATGCCATAAGGAGCGCCAAAGTCAATGATAATCTCATCCTTCTGAGCGGTTTCAGAACAAGCGGTTTGAGTCGTCGCCCAATTCGGATTGATGTTATCAAGCCAAGCGATAAGCGTAGGATCAGAAGCCGTTAAGTGGTTGTGTTCTAAATTGAGCGACCAAAGCCTATTCATGTTCATTAACCAAACTGAGAGGTTGTCGCACAGTTCGTTGTTTTCCAGCCTGAGATGCCCCAATTGGCTCAAGTTTTCTAGTTCTCTGGGGATAGAACCGTTGAGTTGGTCAGGAGGAAGTGATCATAAATTTTGGTGACACTTATGGCTTGTGGGCACAGATGAACAACAGTAATTGGGTTAAGTTACATAGCGGGTCACCTAAGAATATGGTAAGCGGAAACATAGATGGGCTGCTATCTTCGCTATCTCTGAGTGAGACGATAGGAAGTCTGTTGCCGCCAGCACTAGAAAACACGGCCAAGTTGCCGCCAAAAGCTCAGGTAACTGAGTAGCCTGT
>LUTY01001067.1 GCA_001640045.1 Candidatus Thiomargarita nelsonii
TCTATATAAAAGCCATCTTAACTTAATGGCATTGATCATTACGATACCAAGGTCAAATCCCATCAATGCTTATACAATGGGGGGGCATTATCAGAGAGGCGGGATTAACCATAGAAGAATTCAAAAAACTTTGTTGATGTCGCCCATTAGCTATAGATATAGTACACAAAAATATTGATAACTATTGAAATGTAAATATCATAAGTGTATATAGCACCCCAAATCAAGACGAACTGGGGTACAGGAGAGCTTATAACATCCCTTCACTTTATAGAGTGCAAGGTTCACTTGCACTCCATTACTACTTAGACGGCTCGTCCAAAATAAATTTTGGACTCCTAAAGACGCGCCGCAATCCGCATCCGTAAAGCATTGAGCTTAATAAACCCTTCAGCATCCTTTTGATTATACGCCCCTTCATCATCTTCAAAAGTAGCGATGCTCGTATCAAATAAACTATTAGTATCAGAAACGCGCCCAGTGACAATGACATTGCCCTTATAAAGTTTTAAACGAACTTTACCGTTCACATTGACTTGTGAGGCATCAATCAATTCTTGTAGCAATTCACGCTCAGGGCTCCACCAATAACCATTATAAATTAAATTGGCATAACGGGGCATGAGATCATCTTTGAGGTGAGCCACTTCGCGATCTAAAGTGATGGATTCTATGGCACGATGGGCTTTGAGCATCACAGTGCCCCCAGGGGTTTCATAACAACCGCGTGATTTCATGCCGACATAACGGTTTTCGACTAAATCGAGCCGTCCAATCCCGTTTTCTCCCGCCACCTTATTCAAATGGCTTAACACTTGGGCGGGAGTCATGGCTTGTCCGTCGATGGCGACAATATCGCCTTTGACAAATTCTAAATCCAGCATCGTTGAATTATCTGGCGCCTTTTCGGGAGAAACTGTCCAACGCCACATATCTTCTTCTGGCGCAGCCCAAGGCTCTTCGAGAATACCGCCTTCATAAGAAATATGCAGCAAATTAGCATCCATTGAATAAGGAGACTGTTTACCCCGTTTCATTTCTATGGGAATGCCATGTTGCTCGGCGTAAACTAAAAGCTTTTCGCGTGAATTTAAGTCCCATTCACGCCAAGGGGCTATCACTTTGATGTCCGGTTTGAGAGCATAAGCCCCTAATTCAAAACGGACTTGGTCATTACCTTTCCCCGTCGCCCCATGTGAAATGGCATCTGCACCTGTCTCATTAGCAATTTCGACTAAACGTTTGGCAATCAGTGGACGGGCAATGGAGGTGCCGAGCAAATATTCGCCTTCATAAATGGTATTAGCACGAAACATGGGGAACACGTAATCGCGCACAAATTCTTCGCGCAAGTCATCGATATAAATTTCTTTGGTACCAGCGGCTTGCGCCTTCATGCGGGCTGGTTCAACCTCTTCTCCTTGACCAATATCGGCGGTAAAAGTAACCACTTCGCAGTGGTATTCATCTTGTAACCATTTGAGAATAATAGAAGTATCTAAGCCACCTGAATAAGCCAACACAACTTTTTTAATAGCAGTCATTTTTAAGTTATCAGTTATCAGTTATCAGTAAATAGGAGTCCAAGATTTATCTTGGGACCGTCCAAACTAAAGTTTGGACTCCTGAGTTCTACCCAACGACAAGCTCTTGTCGCATTTTCCATGAAATGATGTCAAAATGATTATTATATCTAATGGCCATTTTGACGTCACGTTTTTTACCGTTTGAGATGAGTTGAATAATTTTATCAGCTTTATTCGTACCACTCAAATTTTGAACCAAGTGAAAAAAAATCCTATTTTTTCAAAAAATAGGATTTTTCATGGCGAGCCAGGCGAAAAAAAATCTAGGATAATTCAAAGAGTTTAATTAAACTATCACATCGCGTTCGTTTATTTCCTAATTAGCGAAACGATACAAGGGACACTTATGCGAGGTATAAAATTCTTGCTAATGATAAATGATAACTATTAACTGATAACTGATAACATATGAAACTGGGAATCGACCAATTTCTTGATAATCGACCCCTTAGAATGCAGCTCAAAGATCGTCGTGTTGCCTTACTAGGGCATCCAGCCTCTTTAACGAGTGAATGTCGCCACACCTTCGATGCCTTAATGGAATGTCTCCCAGTGGTCGCCGCGTTTGGACCACAGCACGGAATGCGAGGGGATAAGCAAGATAATATGATCGAAACAGACGATTACTCCGATCCACAATATGGCATACCCGTCTTCAGCTTATACGGCGAAGTCAGATACCCGACAAAAGAGATGATGGATACCTTCGATGTGCTGCTCGTCGATATTCAGGACATTGGAACTCGAATCTATACCTATGTGACCACGCTTTTTTATATCCTAGAAGCGTGTACGGCCAAAAGTGTCTGGATTCTTGATCGTCCAAATCCAGTCGGACGGCCAATTGAAGGCACCCTTCTTGAAAAAGGCTGGGAAAGTTTTGTGGGGGCTGCACCGCTGATCATGAGACATGGCCTCACATTCGGAGAACTTGCCAAATGGTTTGTCGATTTAAAAAAACTGGATTTGGATTTGAAAGTGGTACCCATGGCAGATTACAAACCTGAAGCGGCCCCCGGATTTGGCTGGCCCCTTTTTGAACTGTCGTGGATCAATCCAAGTCCAAATGCCTCCAGTCTCAACATGGCGCGTTGCTTTCCCGGCACTGTCCTCTTTGAAGGTACCACATTGTCTGAGGGGCGGGGTACAACCACTTCACTTGAAGTCATTGGTGCCCCCGATATTGATTTCGATTTGGTGCTCAAACGAATGATGGCTTTACAGCCAGAATGGTTACAAGGGTGTTTTCTGAGACGATGCTATTTTGAGCCAAGCTTTCATAAGCACGTTGGAAAAATGTGCTCTGGCTTACAAATTCACACTGATAATGCTGGCTACCGACATGCACAATTCAAGCCTTATCGACTGGCAGCCCTTTTGCTGAAGGCTGTCCGCTTAGAATATCCTGATTATGATCTCTGGCGCGATTTTCCTTACGAGTATGAGACTGAAAGATTGGCGATTGATCTTTTGAGTGGTGGCACTTTCCTGCGAGAGTGGGTGGACGATCCCAGTGTGGATCCTGCGGATTTTGACGAGCATTTGAAAAAGGATGAGCAAGCATGGGCTCAAATTAGGGAGCCGTATTTGTTGTATTAAAAGTATACTTAACGCGGGCACAAAAACTTGTTCTCGTTCCCACGCTCCGCGTGGGAATGCATGCCTCGACGCTCCGCGTCGAGTTGTTATGGATACCAGCGGGATAAAAGGCCACTCCAAGATTTCTCCCGCATTTTTCACAGTACTGTTGGTGCAGTTTCGCACCTTTTTTGGCTTTTTTCGCCT
>LUTY01001057.1 GCA_001640045.1 Candidatus Thiomargarita nelsonii
ATCGATGCAGCATCATTTTTATTGATGAGCTGATTTTCCTGAGTGGCAGCCTCTGGTGTTGTTTTTTCCATTGTACTACAAGATGAAAACATGATAGCAGCTAAGAGTGCTAAAAAAATCGTTTTTGTAGTCATCTATGTGAGTCTCCGTAAGTAATGGCTAAAATAAACGAATAAAAAACATATATCAAATTTTATGCCAGCCTTCCAAGATAAATCTTGGACTCCTAGCCGAGTTTAAAATTTTCTATGACAATAAATCCAAGCAATGCGTTCATTATAGCCATTTTAGAAAAATTGTTTAAATCTTCTAAAATTATTCTTGCCTCTACAATTTTTTTCTCTTTTAAAAAACGTTCTCGGGTTGTTCCTTTTAATAGTGGCGTTGATGGTGTCAACCATTTATCTTCAGACAAAAATGCCACATTGGTTATACTGGTATCTGTCACGAGACCTTTTTTGATAATTAAAATATCATCAGCTTGCCCTTTAAATCTCAGCAAACGGTTTAAATTTTCTCGGTTGAGATATTTAAAATCGTAGACAATGTTATCATCCTCTATCACTTTAAAAGTTTTAAAGTGTCTTGGTTTATAGTGACTATATTCAACCATTTCTATCGTTTTTGAGTAGATAACTCTACATTTATAAATTTCACTTTGTGATGGCGCGATAATAAAACTGTTGAGATCAATTTGATCATGGGCATTAAATAAAATTTGTCTGGCATGGTTTAGGCGCTCGTTGTGAAAGGCTAAAAACGGGGCCATCCCGTTGACGATTTTGATCGTTTCTAAGAGCTTGTTCATGTACTTGGTTACAATGAGTTAGCTGTTTGTTTTAGTGATAAGCATTTTTTATATGGCAAATAAAAAATTTAAAAAAAAAGTTTAAAAAAAAGCTTGCAATGTTCGGAAAAAGTCTGTATCATTCCCATCCGTTGATGCGAGGTGGAGCAGTCTGGCAGCTCGTTGGGCTCATAACCCAAAGGTCGTA
>LUTY01001058.1 GCA_001640045.1 Candidatus Thiomargarita nelsonii
TTAGATGATCCAGAAGAGCCAGTGATTCTCCATGATTTTCTTGAGGCGATTGGTTGGTGCATCCTACGCAGCTAAAGTACAAATTTTAAGGTATTTTGGATTTTTGCACTGGTGCTTAGGATGGATTAGCGGCATCCACTAGAAGGTATTTAATAATGCAACAGGTAACTCTAACTATTGATAATCAGGCGATAGAAAAGGCACTCAATTCCATTGCCCAAAAAGAAGGCAAAAACATTACTGACGTGATTATGACTGCCATTGTTCATTTTGTGATGCCGAATAAGAAGTTAACAGATGACAATTTTATAGAGCATCAAATGAGTCTAATGGCTTCTGATCCACAAATTCGGAGTGAATTGAACAAAATCGAGAATGAGTTTTCTATAACGGAATCAGACGGTTTGGAGAAAATGTAGTGGCTATTAAACGTGGAGAAATTTATTTTGTGGATTTGAATCCGGTTAAAGGCCGAGAAACAGGCGGTACGAATCCACGTCCCGTTTTGGTTTTGTCTATTGATACCATTAATAATTCGCCGCTTGTCGTCACCGTTGTTATAGGAACAAAAGGTGAGAATATTACCAAGGACTATCCTACTAATGTTCGTGTCCCTCCCTTGGCAAGTGGATTACCAAAGGAAACGGTTTTCTTATGTTTTCAAATTCGTTCATTAGACCCCTCTCGGTTTCCAGCAAAGGCGGCAGGCAGGCTTTCTGGAAAATTATTAGAGACAGTTGAGAATAAAGTTCGGTATTGTCTTGGTTTGTGAAAAAAATTTCCTAGCGTGGCTCAAATTAGCTATTCAAGTTTTTGTAGCGGTGGTGAGTACTTAGAATGTTCAACAACGAATAAAACCTTCAAACCAAAAATGCCAAGTTAATTAGTGTAATCAAGTCCGAGTTTTTTATTCGTTGTTGAACATTCTAAGTACTCAGCCCTTTAACCTTTTTTTTCCTTTGATGGAGAGAGGATATTATGATGAGATTTAAAAA
>LUTY01001059.1 GCA_001640045.1 Candidatus Thiomargarita nelsonii
ATAAGTTAAAATATAATATGCAAAATAGCACATCGTCTTAGTTTTTTGTTGTAGTATTTTCGCTATCTTGACAAAACGGAATCAAGGCTGTAGGCTTCGTCAATTTCCTTGAGAATAAGGGAGTAAATGACGACGCAGAGCGTCGATGCAGGCATTCCCACGCAGAGCGTGGGAACGAGAAAAAGCGCAAGTATATCTGATAACTCTGCAAGAAAGGAGTGATTTATGACAGCATTGTTCTATCAGTCCGCAATTGATAAATCTTATACCAATGAAACAGCCTTGTGGAAAAGTATACTCCACAATCAAAAAAAGGCTTGGCTTAAAATGCACTCAGGGAGCATGTCTCCGCTTATGCCGACAGGTGCATATATTTTTGTAAAATATCTTGAACATAAAAAATTTCGCGTTGGTGACATCGTGCTTTATATAGATGAAAACCAACTCGTTGCACATCGCATTTTAAAAATCAACACAGCTAAAAATCAATGTCTCCAAGGCGGAGATAGTAGCCCGATCACCTCAGTTATTTCTATAGATAATATCATTGGTGTGATTGAGAAAATCAAAGTCAATGGCAAAGAATTTGACATCAGTAACCATCACGGATTATCTTTAATCATAACACTTTCCAGCCTACTGATCACTTATGTCAGGCCATTTTCGCCAAAAGCGGGCCATCTGCTCCATCGTGTGAAAATCAGATTAGTACACAAAATTGTTAAATATTTATTATAGGAGTCCAAGATTTATCTTGGACATCTTGAGAGATTATATTAATAATGAACAAATCATTTAGTCATAGCGTATTTTTAATAAGCCAGATTATATTACTGTCTTTAGTATTTGTTCCAAGTTATGCCGTCGCAGAGATTCGGGTGCTTGATGAAAATCCTCACTCGTTGATTTTGGAACTGACTGTCCCTGATCCAATCATCACTGATGAAAATCTGTCAGGTCAAATATACCAAACCATCAATATCCCCGGCATGGGG
>LUTY01001060.1 GCA_001640045.1 Candidatus Thiomargarita nelsonii
AACCTATCAGGTAAAGAACACCCACTCGCTTGTGATCAGTGGTAAATATCCATTCTTTTAAAAATTTCATTTATGCATCTCCCTCTTTCTCAGCATCCGTTGTTACCACCTTGTTTTCAGCTTCCTTTTTTGCCTGTTTGATGCCTTCCTGTTCATACCATTGATTGAATTGGTCAGCCGGCATAGCGATCACTTTTCCTACCATGTAGGAATGCATGATGCCGCAGTACTCCGTACAAGTAACAATATGCTCGCCCTCTGCCTTAGGATAAAACCACAAGTAAGTAACCCGCCCCGGCATGGAATCTTCTTTCACTCTAAAATCAGGAATGTAGTGACTATGGAGGGTATCCCGACTGGTCATCCTTAAAAGGATAGGTTTGCCCGCCGGCACCCGCAATTCGTTTTGCGTTTCCACACCATTGGGATAAGTATAATCCCAGCTATACATACCGCTTTCAAGCTTAATTTCCAAACGATCAGCTGGTACCTGCCGGTAGGCATTCCACAATTGCCAGCCTTTCGCGGCTAAGAAAAAGTCATCCGCCATGAAAATAAAAGCTGGAATCAGTGCCCACCCCACAGCCATTGCGGCACTCAGTTTTGGTTGGCTCCCCTCTTGATCAGGCGCACGACGCCGGTATTTCCATATGAAGTACAAAGTGACCAGGGAAAAGATAACACCTATGATAGTGATATCCACTATCACTTCGTGCCAAAGATGATCCCAGGCTGGAGCAGGATCATTAATTTGCTGCTCTGCAGCAGATTTCGCCTGTCCAGCAAACAACAGCATAAAAGATGTGATGCCCGCATACAACCCCTTGTCTAGCAAGGGTTTCCTATTCAACATTAGATAACCTCCTCATTTTATTTATTTTTAAATAATAAATGAATATCGAAAATCCAATCAAGAAAATGCCAAAAAGCAGTGAAACAAATCCCACAAACAAAGAATAATTAAGCGTGTACTTGCCTTCTTGAAAGTTGTAGC
>LUTY01001061.1 GCA_001640045.1 Candidatus Thiomargarita nelsonii
ATTCTTGATCGGTGATTATGATATTATCGCCGTTTTGCCATGTCAAGCCATAAGCAACGACTGAAAGGGCTTCAGAGGTATTTTTGAGTAGTGCAATATCACTGGCAGCGGGCGCATTGAGTAAATCGCGCAATTGCTCACGCAAAAAATCTGCTTTTTTTTCCCACTGAGGATAGTTTTTTGCACCTTGGGCCATATTTTCTATAGCAAAACGCTGCACTGCCGCCGCCGTGCGCGTGGGCCATGGTGAGACAGCGGCATGGTTAAGATAGATAATGTCCTTATTAAGAGAAAATGCTTGATTAAAATTTAGAGACATGGGCTACATTTTAAAAATAGGATTTCTATAAATGTTAAAATATTTCTGTTGATCTATATCTCGATCAATGCAGAAAAAATACCAACAATTTTTAATAATTATAAGTGACATTTTGATAAAAAGCTATTTTTTTAATAAAAAATGATGGAGAATCAAATGGATGAGCCAAAAATTTCCGTAGAAAAAATCACAGCCGTCAAATATCAACCAGAAAGAGATGCTATCGAGCAGTTCAATCAAATATTAACGCTCGTCACGCTGGGTACTTGCTTATTAATAGGTGCAGCCGGTGCATTTTTATTTGATGGAGAGACTTGGGGACTCAACATGACCTTATTTGGGCTATTATTAATAGCGAGCCTATTACTCCTCAGAAATCTAGGACAACAATCCCTCACTGCGGTTGAATATATGCTGGTAGCGAGTGGATTATTTTTTTCCGTGGCTTTGGCATGGCGTGATTCACTGGTACTTAATAGCCTTAGTTTATTAGGTATTTTATTGACGATTAATCTCGCCTTCACCTTGGGAACACGACAAAGACTCCAAGAACTTCACGTTTACGAAGTGTTTGAAGACTTATATTCCTCAAGCAAATATGCCCTCATAAGTTACTATGATTTAATCGATAAAGATATCCAATGGAAAGCTCTTCAGCAACGTTGGGGAGAATT
>LUTY01001062.1 GCA_001640045.1 Candidatus Thiomargarita nelsonii
TAATGTAATTTGTTATTTGGGGGACCATAAGAGGAAAATTTTCGCATTTTTAAAACTCCTTTCGCTCATTGCAATTGACATTTAAAATTCAAACGATTGATTAGTACAACGGATTAGCGGAATCAACGGATTTTTTATCTGCTTTATTCCCCTCAATAATTTATTAAAACGTCATACTTACTCCTCCTAAAAAATCCGTTGATAAATGACGTGTATAATATAAAAGGAGTCGGCCAGATTTATCTTGGACTCCTTAACCATAAATTTTTTTTATTGTGGCCAAAAACCTCAGAGGTTTGGCAAACCTCTGAGGTTTAGGTATAACAGACTCAATGAGGACTTTGCAATGAGACAACTCATTTTTTCGTTGATTTTCGCCTTTTCCAGTCAGGCACTCGCCCTTTATGATTTTGCGGCTATTAACATCACCCCAGAAGGGGAGCAAATTTCATTTTGTTTTGAATATGATAGCCGAAAAATCGTTTGGAGTGAATTGTATTTTGCCGACAATTTCTATATGGCAGCCGTTACCCAACAGGCTGAGATACTCTTTGTTAAACCGACACCAGAGGGTGGGTTCACAATCACTCAATGGGGTCATGATGTGCCAATATTCTCTCAATGGGGTAGCGGACCCATTTGTTTAGGGCCTTTTCCCAAATCAGCCCTTGAAGGTCTTCAACTCTACGCCGGTATTGGAAACTCACTTGACGATCTGATACAACGAAACAGTCTGATCAAATTCTTCGATGGTTTTCCCGCTCTGCCAAAACCAGAAAAAGCTTGGACAGTTATGGTTTATATGGTTGGCTCTGACTTAGAAGCGAAACCAGGCCGCAAAGCTGGAAACCGTTGGGCGAGTAAAGACATCCTAGAAATGCTAGAAGGCTCTGCCAATGAAACCAGCAATATCGTCATCACGACTGGCGGCTCAACCCGCAACGGTTGGTCAACCG
>LUTY01001063.1 GCA_001640045.1 Candidatus Thiomargarita nelsonii
GCAGATAATTCTCTGGCGTGTTGTGGGGAAAAATGAACAAGGTCAAGCCTTTAGCGAAGTACGGCGTTTGACCATTGAGTAAAGGGAAGTGCTAGTGCTGCAATGTGTTTGAACTGTGATTCTAATGATTTTAATGATTTTTATGAGGATTTGTTATCACATTAATCACAGTTCAAACAACTGTTGGGTTATACAATAAATTTAAGCGAATTGTGAGGTGCTATGTTTACCCAACCCTCAATCCCATCAGCTCTAGCTGAGCCGCTGCCACAACTGAGTGCAGAAATATTCACCATTCCGTTGAGTGAAAAGCGTTACCTAATTGACGCGGCACCGAGCCGCGTTTGTCGGCAATGCCAGCACAGTGCGTCAGGTTCTTTTTGTGGCATATGATGAGACACGGAGTTTTGAAGAGGTTTCGGAGCGGCTGATTGAACAACATTTGGCGGATTATATTCCTAAGCGGGTTTATTTGGGCGAGTATGCTGATGTTGAGGTGGTGACGCGGGATATTGTTCAAGCTATAGACGCGGGGGCTGTTGTGACTAATTATACTGGTCATGGGAGGCTAAAATCGCTGCCGTTAGCAATTATGGTATCTCCAGAGATAATCTGAAAATGTTTACTTTGTTTGGTGATCCGGGGGTGCGGTTGCGGTTGGAGTGAGTAATGGGATTAAATGAGGAGGTGATGTCGAGGTAAAAATTATGACACCAACAACGATGGTATTGCTGTCATTGACATTGAAGTGGATAACGGCAACAGCGATTTCAAACTCACCAACTCCAACTGGGTGATTGAAAGTGAGAATGGCACCTTTGCCATCTTCCGCATTCTTGGCGATAGCAATTTGGTATTGAACCAATCAACCATCGTCGTGGGTGACGGCATCTTAGGTAACAGCAACGCCACGTCGCCGGGCGCTCCAACGACGGACTTGGGTGCGATCTTCGTCAAAGCGAACGATTACAACAACGGACAGGGCGGCCGCA
>LUTY01001064.1 GCA_001640045.1 Candidatus Thiomargarita nelsonii
AATACGAGGATAAATGATTTGGCCTTTAATACATACTATCAAGATGAACTCTCCTTTCTGACAGAACTGGGTAAAGAATTCGCGCAAAAAAATCCTAAGTTAGCACCTCTTCTTGCCCAGCGGGGCGATGATCCCGATGTCGAAAGATTATTAGAAGGCATTGCCTTTATCAGCGGGCGTTTGCGACAAAAATTGGATGATGAGTTACCTGAATTAACACATACACTCATTGCACTATTATGGCCTCACTATCTACGGCCTATCCCCGCCATGTCCATTCTCCAATTTGAGCCCATACCCAGTGCCTTAATGGAAAAACAAACCATTCAGCGTGGCTGTAAGGTGGACTCCGTGCCAGTCGAAGGCACTCCATGTCACTTTAAGACTTGCTATGATGTTGATATTTATCCCCTGAGATTGGAAAATCTCACTTTAGAACGGGTTGCTGAGGGTTCAGTATTAAACTTGCGTTTTACGCTTGAACCGGGCGTTGAACTCAGTAAACTCGCTTTAGACAATTTGCGTTTATTTTTACATGGCGAACCTTATCTCACTTATTCGCTGTATCTGTGGCTTTGTCGCTATTTGGATAAAGTCAGGGTGCGAAGCACAAAGGGTGAATTCACCTTAGCCAAGCGAGTTGTTCGTCCCATCGGTTTATCTGAGGAAGAAGGGCTACTGCCTTATCCACCCAATGCATTTCTGGGTTACCGACTATTACAAGAATATTTTTCTCTACCCGAAAAATTTTTATTTTTCGATATCAATGAACTAAATCCAGTGGCACAATTCAAAAATGCCGAAGGCTTTGAACTGATTTTTCACTTTTCTCGTCCGCTGGATGATCAAATTCATCAGAATTTAAAAACACACCATGTTCGCCTCTACTGCACACCCATTATTAATCTATTTCCACTGGATGCCTCTCCGATTCGTTTAGATCATCGGCGCGTGGAATACCGAATACGACCAGAGGGCAATCCTCCCGAGC
>LUTY01001065.1 GCA_001640045.1 Candidatus Thiomargarita nelsonii
ATAAAAAGTCTGATAAAACCAAGCAAAATTTTTGGAAAGTTCAGCACCGGTATCGGATGATTGACTATCGGTTGAATTCGGCTCTTCGTTTGGTGCCGGTACTTAAAGCGGTAATAGCTATCGCTTTCATGCCCTTTTACCGACAGATTTTGTGGCTTAATGGGCGCGTTTGGCAAACCTAGCCATTGATAAATTCCTTGCATGACCGCCACAGGTTCGCTTATCAAATGTTCAAAAATCACATAATACACTGAGTTGGTGACGTAGTTGATTTAAGGTGGGAGAGAGGGGAGAACTATGTCCGGTGCTGTAAATCTGCGGATGGTGGTCCAGCAGTTGGCATAGCAAGGTAGAGCCGGCGCGGGGTAAGCCGGTGACGTAGATGATGTGTTTGTTTATGTGTATTTTTGACATTGGACTCAGTTAAGGGTTTTTGTTATCGTTCCCACGCTCCGCGTGGGAATGCATGCACGGACGCTCCGCGTCCGGCACAAAAAGATAAAGCTTTTTCTTCGTTCGCATCAAAGCCGATGGGCTGGGTTAAATATGAGCACACGATTCCTTGGGATACGATTCTTGGTTTGCGCTCCAAAGAGGATATGCTCTTGGCTTATAATAAACCTGAAGACAATTCTAGTGTCGAAATAGTGGGTGGAAATATCTGGTATAGCTACCCAATCCATATTCCTATACTTGATATCAAGCCAAATTATTATCAGGTTGCGGCACCGGGAGGGGTTTTTTATATTCCCATTGATGCTTCTAAAGTCCAAGAAGAAGTCTGGATGACGGCGACTCTTAGAATTTGAGCCATCAGTGCCTCTCGGCTCGGATGATAATTATCGCTATGATCATAGTCTCTATGGCAAAAGCTTTTATTGGTTGCCGGTAGAGTTTTTGCCGTAGCTAACTATATAGCTTTTCAGATATACTTAACACGGCCACAAATTAAACTTTTTGGTCTGTCATTCATCACGGACGTGAGGAATC
>LUTY01001066.1 GCA_001640045.1 Candidatus Thiomargarita nelsonii
ACTTTCCAGAGATGAAAGAGATTTTCGAGCAGGGGATCACAGAAACCTATCGCCAAAAATCAAACCATAATCAGCAATGGCGAGACGAAGAAATCAGCAAACGCAATCAAGCGTATCAGGATGAACTGGAGATAGAAAGATGGAAATTGAATCACAAAAAGCAGACACCTGACTCATACAACACCAAGCTTGAACAGATGCGGGCGGCACTGGAGCAAGATAAAAAACAAGTGACTCAGACATTTGAGAGCCATCAACAACAGTTAGAAACTAACCGAGAAGAGGGCTTGAAATCCTTAAAAAGCCTGACAGACAAATTAAAGGAAACCTCGAAAACGCTAGTATCGCAAAAGATACTTAATCCTGACGCCTTAACAAATATTGTCAAAGAGACAGGGCAATTGTCCCAACCCGGATCGCCTAAGCGTGGATATTCAAGCAAGCCGTGGCGATCTCAAATTAGTCACTGATCGAGACAATCTCGCCCAAGCGATTATAAATCGACTACTAACCCATCAAGGAGAATTAAGCGAATTAGGACATCCCGACTATGGATCGCGCCTCAACCAACTCATTGGACAACCCAACAATCGCCGCACACAGGCACTTGCTGAACTCTATATCCGCGAAAGTCTCGCCGCAGAGAGCCGCATCAAAGAAATCACACATATCGAATTTATGACACCACAAAAGCACCAGCTTAAATTCACCATCATCATACTACCAGTGGACAATCAAGAACCCCTAAACATCTCAATGGACATCAACTTGGAAGGCTAACATGGCTTTTGAAAAAAAAAGTTTCAACAACATTTATGAAAACATGGTGGCTGAAACGCGCAGCCGTATCCCACAACTCACGGATTTTGAAGAAGGTAGCGTCATACGCTCCCTATATGAAACCTTTGCCTATGAACTGGCATTGCTCTACGAACAAATGGACTTAGTATATCAAGCGGGATTTATCGATACCGCCACTGGAGCAGC
>LUTY01001078.1 GCA_001640045.1 Candidatus Thiomargarita nelsonii
AAACTTGGTTAGAAAAATATGGTCCAATGGATTTAAAAACGGGTTGGCAAATCGCTTTACAAATCGTCCAAGCTTTACAGCTAGCACATGATAAGGATATTTATCACTTAGATTTAAAACCCGCCAATCTGTTGCTGAAAGATAGCCCATCAGCGGTGCCGCTGAAAATCAGTGATTTTAGCTTATCGACGCTCGCGCCCTCTTTGCAGCAAGAAGCTTTAACACGGCAAAATCAAGCCGGATTAACCCAATTTGGGCAAGCCGTGATGGAAACTTTACATTATGTGCCGCCGGAGCAACAAGCTTATACGGAATATGACAAGCCCAGTGCCAGAAGTGATGTGTATGCCTTTGGGGCAACGATGTATCATTTGTGGACTGGCTTAAGTCCGCGACGATTTTCGGAAAAAAATTTGCCAAAGGTGCCAGGCTTGCCTGAATTATTGTTTGATTGTGTTGAGGAACTGCCAAACAAACGACCGGAATCGGCACGACAACTGCTGAATCGTTTAAAAGCCATTAAAGAGAGCCAAGAGAAAAGAAGAAAAGATAACAAGGTGGGGCAACCAGCCCCGCAAAAGAGAGACTCCGCAGTTCAGGTTGATGATTTGAATGGAAAAACGGCACAAGCGGCTAAAAAACGGATACAAGTGGATAAGAAGGTAGAAACTATTGCCCTAGATAAGCCTATCAGTCTAGACAACCAGGCACTCAAAGCGTATGACAATGTGACTCAAGGAGATGACAAGGCATGGCAAACAGCCCGTGAGCAAAAGACAGAATCTGCTTTTGGCGGCCATTTGAAGGGACAACGGATACCAGATAAACCGATCACCGAAAAGCAAGAGAGTGCGGAAAAAGTGAATGACAACACTCAGACCAAACAGCTCCTTTCTCCTTTGAATCCGCTCGACCATTTACGCTTATTGTGGTGGACTTTAGTCATGCCTCAACAATTGAGCAATTATCAGCAACTTGCTGAGGAGAATGAAAAGAGCGTAGGCAAGTGGTTGCTCAGCACTCTGATATGGTTGTCTTTGTTAATGCCTATTTTAGCATTAGGCTTAGAATTGTTGCCTCATTCGGCTAAGGCATGGGGTTCAGAAACTTATATGATGCTCAGTGCCTTGTTGGTAGTCTGCTGGCTATTAACGGGATGGCTAGGAGATATTGATAATGAAAAAGCCTTCCACCTGGCCCTCTTCATGGCGTTCTGTGTGGGGAGCTTCATAGCTTTCAGCATAGTCTTCGGCATGACGGTCGCCATGACGGTCGCCATGGTGATTGGCGTGGCTATCTTAGTGGTGGGCGGCGTGACAACGGCTATGGCCTCCATTTTTACAGTCAGCATAGTGGGCCAGGTGGCAATAGGCATGACGGCAGGCGTGGTGTTCGGCCTAAGCTTCGGCCTGTTCCCCCTCGTGGCGAGCCTCGTGGCGGGTATCGTGGCGTTCGGCTTGGTAGTCGCCCTGGCGGGCGACGTAGAAGGCTCCATTAGAGAGGGGGTAGACACAGGTATTCCTTCTCGATTTGCTCATTTTACTTTCCTATTGCTGCTGACTAGCTACCTCTTTTTGTTTGCTTACTGCTTTTTGGGCGGCTGGTGGCTACTCACACGGTAATAAGTTATCAGTTATCAGAAAACATTTATTGAAGAAATAGGATTTTTTGGTATTCTCAAGACCTCAAAAATCCTATAGGTATCCATCATTCGTTGTAAATCAGACCTCAGAGGTTTTGGAAACCTCTGAGGTCTTGGCATCCACAAATCAAATAGGATTACTATATTTATGATAACTGATAACTGTTGCCTAGTCTGCGTCCAATATACCGCATTTTCATAAAAATTGTGGATATAGTCAACAAAAATATTGATATTTATTGACATTGTTTTGCTCTGTAAATAGAATAATCAAAAGTCCTTAGTTCAAAATGGATGGATGACTAAGGATAATAAATGATAGACTTGAATGCTAGAATAGCAGTGTCCAATTTTTAACGATTGAAATTTGAATTCATACACAACGAATAAAGCAACTTATTTTGGAGTGATTATTAAATTTATGTCAAATACTTATCCTATCTATCGGTCTCATGCTATCAAAGAGCTCATTTTCGCGCTCCAATTTAGGGAAGCTTTTGATAAGGACAGTTTGGAAAAACTTATCCAATCAGAACGCCTCAAGTCTGAACTACCCAATGTGGAAAAGATAAATGAAACTTCCAGCCTAGCCGGTGTCGAATTTAGGCATTTCAAAGATGATGAAAAGATAGATTGGATGTTAAGAGTGCATGGTAATTTTATTTCAGTCAACTGCTTAGATTATGAAGGCTGGAAAAAAGTTTGGTCTCATGCTCGTCAATACCTTGAATGGGTCGTCAAATCTCAGCAAAATAGCTTGGAAGAAATCATGTTGCAGTATGTTGACCTGTTTGTTTATGAAGGGCAATTGAGTGAATATTCATTGACTGAACTCTTTGATGAAAAAGCACCCTATTTGACTCAAAAAATTAAAGCGGCTGGCCCACTATGGCACATTAATCATGGTTGGTTTGACCAAGTGGAACAGTTTCAGGCTAGATGCCTCAATATATTAAATATAAATACCGCTCAAATGGCCGAAAGCAGAGCCTTATTGACTCAGATTGAACACCGGGGCCAGATACAATTTGGTGAATCTCTAACTGAAGTCACGTCCTTATTTGTGTCTTCAGACAACCATGCCCCAATAGATGACATTATAAGCTATCTCCATCAGAACAATAAAAATATCATGTTAGAACTTCTTCAACCTAATATGGCTAAAAGATTGGGTTTAATAGCCTCGGAGTCACGATATGATTGAAGTCATTTCTACTCTCTCAAGAGAGAGACGCTACGAGTTCAATTCAATACCAATAAAAGAGAGTACTGCTTATTTTGCATGGGTTCGTCCTATAACTTCTCTAAAAGATATTCAGCCTCCGACACTTCAACAAAAGGTAGTAGAGAAGCTTAGAAGTTACCTCTTTTATGAAAAAGATTGGGATGGATATGGTGGAGTAGTGCCTTCTGAAAAAGCGGTAGAAGATGCTGTTGATTTTATCAGAAAATTACCAGAAAAAGTGGTTTTACCTCGTCCGGGCCTCGCTGGGGATGGTGAGGTGGGACTTTTTTGGAAATTAGAAGTTCTATTTATTGATGTGGGTTTTCTTGGGGATCACACTTATTCTTTTTATGCACGCGATGCTGAAGGAAAAGAATACTACGGTGATGATATCCCGCTAAATGAAGACTTACCTGTAGGGCTTATTAATACTATCCCGACTACTGTGGAGATTTGATGTCAGATTGGTCTGAAAAAGAACATACTTGATGTTCAAGTTTTTT
>LUTY01001068.1 GCA_001640045.1 Candidatus Thiomargarita nelsonii
TGGCAGCCTTGTTCATAATAAAAAGCCACATCATACTATTTTTTGTGCAATTGGCCCAAACATTGTTCATTTGCTCATCTCTGATGATTGGATAAGCATAGCCAAGCCCTTGTTGTTGTAAGTCTTGTATGAGTAATTGGGCACGTTGTTCTAATATCGAGGGCTTATCATCAAACAATTCAATGACTAATATGGCGCGTGGCGTTCCCTGAATCCAAAAACGATTACGACTTTGCTCCAGATTATCTTGAGTACATTCTAAAATTCTTTGATCAATTAATTCTATAGCAGCCGGTTTGTGTCGCAACATTGCCACCGTTGCACGCATGGATTTGACTAAATCGACGAAATGTACACAGATCAAAAGTTTGTGTTTGGGTATCGGCACCAATTGTAATGTGGCTTCAGTTAGTAACACTAAGGTGCCTTCTGAGCCGCATAAAAATGGGGCGAGATTGAAAGGTTTGCCAGTTTTATTCCAAGGCTGATTGTTAGCCAGATAATCTAAGGCATAACCGGTATTGCGGCGGATAATTTCTGGGTGAGGATGAGGATAATGTTTTTTGATGTTTTCAGTATTACCCTCAATAGCATGGTAGATTGATCGATAAATATCACCCTCTAAGCCATGTTGCTTCAGTTTTTTTTCTAATTCGTCTTGAGCCAATGGTCCAAATCGTGCCACCGTTCCATCTGATAACACTGCTTCGATTTCGAGAACATGATCACGGGTGGTACCATAGAGGAGGGAATGTGAACCACAGGCATTATTGCCAATCATACCCCCCATCATGCAGCGATTTGAGGTAGAGATGTTTTGAGCAAATCTTAGATTTTTTTTTGAGACGAAATCATTTAGATCGTCAAGAATAACGCCGGGTTGTACGCGGATTGTATTGTTTTTGACCTCACTGAGAATATGGGTCATATAACGCGAAACATCAACAACCATGCCATTACCCACACATTGACCGGCAGTACTTGTC
>LUTY01001069.1 GCA_001640045.1 Candidatus Thiomargarita nelsonii
CGCGAATAAACTCAACTAATTCATTGGCATAAGACAGTTCACCTAAACTGCCCGCCATTGATCGCGGATACGTCCCGTATTGAGTATCAGCGGAAATTTGACATCGGGTAAATGCGCCGGCGTGCGCGGGATGATGCTGACAAATTGGGCTTTGCCGCTGCGGGTATAGAAGTGTTTATCAGCAAACATTCGCGCTGTTCCTCTGAGCCCGCCACAGTGTTGTGTTGTTTGCTGTTTTGGTTGACAGATTGGCCATTGTATGGGTATTAATGTCTGATATTCTTCGTCAGTGAGGGGTAATAATCCACTGATGTCAAAATCGCGGCTACCGTTATTTTTATAGCCAGACAAGGCAGCATGTTCGCGGAAAATGTCTACCGCTGATTTATAGGGAAATTGTTTTTTGTAACCTAATCGGTGTGCGACACGGCTGAGTATCCACCAATCGGGTTTAGCTTCTCCGGGCGCGTATAAAAAGGCGCGTTGTCGAGAAATCCGTCGTTCTGAATTTGTGACGGTGCCCTCTTTTTCTCCCCAAGCGAGTGCGGGCAATGATACATGGGCATAAGCGCTGGTATCGGTTTGTCGCACAACGTCGGAGACGACGACTAATTCGCATTGTGCCAATGCTTGTTTGACGCTATCTGCGTCAGGTAGACTGACAACGGGATTGGTTGCCATAATCCAAATCGCTTTAATTTCTCCTTTAGCCGCTGCGGCAAATAAGTCAATTGCTTTGAGTCCGGGTTCCGTCGGTATATGCGGCGATTGCCAAAATTCTTGTACTAAGGCGCGATGTTCAGGCTCAAAGTCCATGTGGGCTGCGAGTTGATTGGCGAGTGCGCCAACTTCGCGTCCGCCCATGGCATTCGGTTGCCCCGTCACAGAAAAGGGTCCCATGCCAGGTTTGCCGAGCCGTCCAGTGGCGAGTGGTGAGTGCGGTACTGGCGACGGTGTTGGCTATTCATTTTGGTTTTACGGTGGT
>LUTY01001070.1 GCA_001640045.1 Candidatus Thiomargarita nelsonii
GGGAAACCTCTGACAGTGTGAACATGGTCTGGATATTTCCGCCTTCCTGCACTAGAAGTTTTTGTATATAAGGCTTTGTTTCAACTAACAGAAGTTAGCGGATTAGGCCAAACGAGTCGCACGCGTTTAAATCTATACCAATTGTACCAATGTCTTTTAAGGTTTTAATGGGAATTTGTGGCCTTGCGGTGCTAACAAACACACGCCAGCCTTTTTCATCACGCAAGAACCTATATGTAATAGCTTGACCATAATGTTTTGTTGCAGAACTTTTGAGACTTTTTAGGACACGACGAGCCTCATTATCGTTCAAGGCTGCTTCAATAACCTCTTGACCATATTCAAATTTAACCATTTTAATTTCAACATATTTACCAGAGTTAGGAACTAAAGCCTCTGGCATCCGTACTCGCAAAGTTAGTGTGCCATTTTTTTTGCGAGTGGCGACACAAAGTTGATTTCCAGCGGTTTCATCTTTGGAACCAACTAAAATGAACTGATTGCTGCGTGCTTTTTGCCAATCGGATTTCCATTGCTCGAAGTTTTCATAGCCATTAGCTTTTAAATCAAATTGTGCGTTAAACAATTTTTTGGAACCAAAACAAATACGAACACGCCCGGTGGCTTTGTCTGATTCTAATTGTTCCAGATGTTTTTCTAGCCGTGCTAAACGACGCTTTTTTTGATGGATCTTATTCAAGTGTTTTTGACGTTGATTTGGTTCTATTTCTTTTTTGGAGAGTTTTTCAATCGTTTGTCGGGTTTTCTCAACTCGTTCTTTATTTTCTTTAATATAACGTTCAAGATTAGACACCACAAGTGGGTTTGTGATTACCGATCTTACGAATATATCCATTGTTCATACGCTTGCCCTTTTGAGGCTTTATGGCCTTGCACTGATACTCCGTCCACGGAGCACCGGCCATTGCTTTTTCACAAACTGCCGTGCTAGTCATCCTTAACACCATACTAGTGCAGGAAGGCG
>LUTY01001071.1 GCA_001640045.1 Candidatus Thiomargarita nelsonii
CCATTTCAATCAATGTTAATAGTTATCAATAGTTTGGTGTACGATATTATAAATAAAAAAAAGCAAATGACAAATCATCCCAAGTTAACGTAACGAAAAATCCTCTTCAAGCCTTATATATATCATCATAAATAGTTTTAATAAACGGCTTCCCTTTGTTATATATAATTAATAGGCGCCCCTTCTCAATATAAGAAAATTTGAGTATTTTAAATTATCGAAGTACAATAGCTCCCTCATTTTAGAGATTGCTTATATTTACGCCAACATGATTAAGTAACATTAATAACTACATGGATAAAATATAAACAAGGATAAACCACAATAACGACATTTATCCCTGATTATATTTAATCTCTGTAGATAGAGCTTTAGCTGTATTTTACAGGAGAATGTATGCCCTTAAAAATAGGAATTCCCAAGGAAATCTATGCTGGGGAAAAACGTGTGGCAGCGACCCCAGAAACGACCGAATGGCTCCAGAAACTGGGCTTTACGGTTGCGCTCGAAGCCGGGGCGGGGGACAACGCCCATTTTTCCGATGAAGCCTACAAAGAAGACGGTGTCGAGATTGTAGAGGACACCAAAAAATTGTGGGCGGAGTCAGATATTATATTGAAAGTCCGTGCGCCTCATGCACATCCGACCCTTGGTGTACATGAATGCGAACTTTTGCGAGAAGGTACGTGTCTCATCAGCTTTATTTGGCCTGCCCAGAACCCCGATCTTATGGATAGACTGGCGGCTCGCAAAGTCACTGTCATAGCGATGGACAGTGTTCCCCGGATATCCAGAGCGCAAAAATTGGATGCTCTGAGTTCTATGGCTAATATTGGTGGATATCGCGCCGTCATAGAAGCCGCTAACCATTTTGGACGCTTTTTTACTGGTCAGATTACTGCGGCTGGTAAAGTCCCTCCGGCTAAAGTAATGGTTATCGGTGCAGGCGTGGCGGGCTTAGCGGCTGTTGGTGCGGCTAATGGG
>LUTY01001072.1 GCA_001640045.1 Candidatus Thiomargarita nelsonii
GGCGCTCATCAACGCTGCGTAAGGTATTCAAAAAGGCTGCTAATTCTTCTCCCATCAAACCAATATGATGGACTTCTTTCACCGGATTTTTGGCACGCATACGCTGGCGTGGCTCAAAATAAAAAAATAACCAACTTTCTAATTCTTGACGCAGTGCCACTAAGTGCGGGTAATGCGGTGGATACAATGGCAAGGATAAAAGACTATGGTCCAAATAAAGTTCATAAGCATTTGGAGAATTCGGTGCTTCACTGTGTAAATATAGTTGTCCGGCTTTTTTTTCAATCAATGGTGTTTTACCGTTGATAGCGACGAGAGACTCATCTGCTACCCGTAATAAACCTGATTTCGGTAAAATGTCGATTTCAATACGGTAACGCAAATCGCTTTCTGATAATTTATCCGCCGTGATTTGATTCGGTGCCATTCTTTGAATTTGACGATTGACGGTGTCTATGACGGATGGGGATAATGCTACTTCGACTTCTATGCTAAACGAGGCTTTATCTTTAGCTAATAAACCTTTAATGCCGATTGCATCAAATGTAAAAGATTCTAAAGGATTGCCACGATAAGGCGGCGTAAAAGCCTCGCTCAGGCTGCGCTTTGTGGCGATACGCGATAACAAAAGTAACGCATCTAAAAAATTGCTTTTGCCAGCGGCATTAGGACCAAATAACACCACCAAAGCTGACAGATTGATATCGACCTCATAGAGGGATTTATAACCTTGAATTTTAATGTTTTTTAGCATTGTTATCTCCATTCGGTGGGCAACAAAAAAACAGTCCAAGATAAATCTTGGACTCCTCTAAACTGAAATACTATAGTTATTGCATTGATTTTTCTTCCAAATACTGCATAACGCTATAACACAGCTCTTGACATCCTTGCCCTGATAAGGCAGATATTTGAAACACCCGCCCCTGCCAGTCCAATTCTTCAATAATGGCTTGACAATGTTGCGCCTGTTCATCGGGCGGC
>LUTY01001073.1 GCA_001640045.1 Candidatus Thiomargarita nelsonii
TTTTAATAAAGGAGAAATTGCCATGAATAAGATATTGAAAATGAAATCGGCAATGGTAGCTATAGGCATCATAGTACTTAGCTTTTCCGTAATGGCCGATACCAACTGGTTTACCTTTAACCTTGTGTCGGAAAAGAGCAATCACTTCCAAAAAGTGTTTCGGCTTAACCAGCAGAAAAAGGTGGGCGATTGCGTTGTCTATGCTGGAACTGAGATTATTCTGTATGCGAACGGCCGCATGATTATTAAGGGCAAAGCAAAATCTTATGAGGGCGGTGATGAGCTTTGTACATACGAGATTGAATTAAAATCGGCGGCTGGTGACCGGGAGTTTTTTACCGGTCACCATGGTATAGATCCCGATGACGACTGAGGCTGGACTCAGGAGCTTGATGATGAAGAGTCCACCTACTCGTTTCATTGGAAATTCCCGGTCGGTAATGGCGACAGAGCAACTCAGGATCGGTTTAGGAGGATCTTTGAGGAGATTGAATATATTACGATTAAATTCGAGTGTTAAATTTTTGGACCTGGTTTTGACTTTGACCTGGCCCCCTGCGTAGCAGCAATGCCATTAAATTAAGCAGCCTTATAACATGAGGGGTTTGTGCGGCTCAATCTGGCAGGGCTAAGTTGTGAGTCGAAAATTAATGAACCACGCTTTTTTGATTAGAATAATGATGATGCAAAACTTTATTTTGGACGATGGCGAGTTGTAAACAACTTTAACTATTAAAAGTCATTTAATATCAATAGTATAAAATTTATATAACGATAAATTAACAAGATTAATCATTTGGGCTGAGCGAATTTTAATAATTTTGTTTATTTCAGATTATAGAAATATTGTCTTTTTTGATAAAAACCATTATTAAATCCTTTTTTAGCCATTTTTTAGCCAAAGTTACCCCAACCCATTCAAAATGATTGAATAGGAAAAATCCACTTTTGGATTTTGTTAAAAAAGGTGTTTAGCTAAAAA
>LUTY01001074.1 GCA_001640045.1 Candidatus Thiomargarita nelsonii
CCAATAGGGTGTCGAAATAACCGCTTTGCCGGTTCCCATTGCATAAGCAAGCGTACCAGAAGTAATCTGGGCTTCATCAAGATAGGGGGTGATGTAGATATCAGCGACCCCTAAAAATTCATAAAGTGTCTCTTGTTCGACAAAGCGGTTTTGGAAAATAACATGTTCGCTCAGGCCAAGTTTACTCACCAACTGCTGTAGGCCGATGCGGTATTCTTCGCCTTGGGCCTTTAAGATATGGGGGTGAGTGGCTCCTAAGATGATATAAGCAACATCCGGGTGTTTTTGCACAACCTTCGGTAAAGCCTGCAAGACAGTCTCAATCCCTTTGGTGGGCGAAAGCAAGCCAAAGGTGAGCAGCACCTTTTTTCCTTCGACGGCGAACTTTTCTTTGTAGAAGTTGGGATCAACAAAGGGCAGATCCGGAATTCCATGGTGAATAAAAACGATCTTTTCTTTTTGCACCCCATAGCCCTCTTGGAGTATCTTAAAGGCCTTATGACTCATGACGATCAATTTGTCCGACAGCTCTACGAGCCTAAGCATCACTTCACGATAATCGGGTTGGGGATCTTTGAGAACCGTGTGCAGGGTCGTGACAATTGGCATCCGAAGCTCTCCCAGCAGCTTGAGCAAGTGGCTGCCAGCCGCGCCGCCGAAAATCCCGAATTCGTGCTGAACGCTAACGATATCCGCCTGGCTGATATTCATGAACTCGGCAGCGACGCTATACTCGGATAAAATGTTCTGGTTGATCTCGAAGCGGACCTTGTCAGGGTAGTTATATCCCTCGGGCTGGTCGTTCATTACGACGCTCCAACTGTTGATTTCGGGCGCTTCGCTGGTCAATGCGGATATCAGATCGGTCGTAAAGGTCGCAATGCCGCACTGGCGGGGCAAATAGTTGCCTATGACTGCAACCGAGTTGATCCCTTCGTAGTATTTTTTCAATAAAGATTTCATGGCTGTCTCCTATAGCAT
>LUTY01001075.1 GCA_001640045.1 Candidatus Thiomargarita nelsonii
CTCTGCGTGGGAATGCCTGCCTCGACGCTCCGCGTCGTGATAACTGATAACTGATAACTGATAAATAAAATATGAATGGCGACTTATGGATAGCCGTTGGGAAAGAAACGGGCAATTGGGATGATTTGACACATCCTGAACAATTTCTAGGTGTGGCTTTAGTAATAGCAAAAATTTCCGATTGGAAATCGGCACTGACGGAAAATTTGAAGGATCAAAGCATTGAGCAACGCATGAAACAGGCTTTGCAAAATTTGCCAAAAGAGAGCGCTAGCGACACTCATCGTGTTATAGATGCATTAAACTATTTCAAAACGCAATCGGTGCGAGGACTTTGGACGCTTGATCAAATGGTCAAGGGCAATTCGCCACATGCACGCCTAAAAAATGAATTGAGTACCAATTTAAACTGGTTAGCAACACATCCCCAGTTGATAACAATAGGCACTTATGGCAAAGCTGAGTGGCTGAAAAATAATGTACCCCAAGCCCAGATGTTAGAACGCACTTATGGATTATTGGCAGCACTGGTTTTGCCTTTTTTGACAACTCAAGACAAATTATTAATTGTACCAGCAGAGCCTGAGCTCGTTTCTAGTCTGTTAGACTACATTGAGCAAAGTTTAGACAATTGGCAACGTACTAAAATGGCGCAATATGACAGCGGTAGCTTTACCGATTTGCAACAAAATGACTTGAAAGACAGTGCCTTGGATAGTACCGCCTTAAACAGTATCGCGGAAATGGGTGCTGCCTTAATGAGTTTAAGCCAAAATGCTCAAGGAGAAATACGTGTATATCATCCCAAGGATACTTGGAGCAATGTGAAATTTTTTAAATTTGAGGAGGTGTTGCCATGAGATGGAAAATTAACCGTTCTATATACACGCCTCTCTCTCTTTTACCTTATCCACAGCGCCATTATCCTGCTATTTTACAACTTGAGCCATTGTTTACAACGGTATCAAAAAAGCCATCAAT
>LUTY01001076.1 GCA_001640045.1 Candidatus Thiomargarita nelsonii
GGCAACTTGTTTAAAAGTTGTTCTATCTTCAGGTTTTCAAGTTGGAAGATCACATCCTTTGCCTCATCTGTTTTCTGCTGTTCAAATTTCGCTTTGAAGTTAGCCAAAATTTGCTTTTGTCCCTCCCAAAATGTTTGGGGCATCTCATCTGGAAATTGAGAAGCCGTCCATAACAAAAATGTCCAGCGTCCTAAATCAAAGTGATTTGCCCACTCTGTTTCTGACCAATTTTCAAAGTCAGGCGGTGGCAAAAGTGATGACGGTAGTGTTAACTGTCCTAGCAAAGATTCTCTTGCCGTTAATAAACCGGCACCAAAGGCTTTCGCCGCTTGCGACGGTGGGCCATTTGGGCTAAAAGCAGACATATTCGCTGGTGGTTTTTCCCAACGGAATTTAGAGCCACGCAGTTCTTCTTCCATCTCAACCGTTTTTTGGGCATAAATGGTTTGATAAGTGGTGTCAATTGGATTTTCAGGCCACAACACGATTGTTAGGGTTATTGCTAACACTAAAACGGCAGGGATGGCCCAACTCACTTTCGACTGTAAAAAAAAATTTCTAATGGCGTCGATAGTCTGCAAAAACTTGTCATAGATTGCTCTTATCCAAGAGAGTAGCTTAACTAACAATGGTACCTTTACCTGAATTCGGTATTTTTCACCGGCTGGAACATCTCGAAACCAAATTTGTCCACGTTTATTGGTTTTCGCAGTGATTTTTGCGAAGTTTTGCCCCATCAATTCTAATTTTAGATTAGATAATCCGGTTCTGTCTCCATCCAAGGGAAAAATGGTCATCAATAGATCAAATAATCCTTTTCCAACTGCGGGTCTAATTTTGTCAGTGGGATATGGATCAATTTGGATCGTGTAGTTTTCATTTTCTAGGTAAACGCCTCTACGCTCTATGTAACCACTACCTACGTCAAATTCTAAATCGCTTAAGAGCGATTGTATTGTTTTAAATTTTTTCTGGATCAT
>LUTY01001077.1 GCA_001640045.1 Candidatus Thiomargarita nelsonii
TGCTTAAGAGCCTGTTTGATCTTTTCTGGTTCCCACGCTGGCGCGTGGGAACCAGAAAAGTGGCTGAATCGGCGTAGTCAGAGGAGGAGTTATACATGCAATGCCTTTAATGACTTGATAAGACATTTCAATCTGTTAAGACCACGTATCATTAAGAAAACAACTCAGCTTAGATTAGGGTTTTAACTTGTGTGGTGTGCGAAAGTTAGTAACTTTGAGGAGCCCGCTGCGGTAGTTCCGCACGGCGGGATCTGTGAGGGAACATTTCGGGTAACTGGCTGTTCTACATCGATATTAAGCAGCAGCACCCTACTTACTTATTGGCGCGGTTATTTGCAATTACGTGGCAAATCTTTCTCTGGCATGTCCTCATGCGTACATGTCCAAGTTTGGGTCTCAGCATCATAAAGAAATATTAGCTTACCCGAAATGCCGGGAGGGTTTTTAAACTCGGCTGAATAACCGTTTTTCTTGTCTAATAAGCGGATATTTTTAGTGTATTTACCACTTGTTACACCCCCAATCTCTTCTATCTCTGGGAGGCGACCAGAAATGGCAAAAAACTCAGCGGCAGGTGTTTTGATCTCGGCCAATAAAATGACAGCTTCTATGATTTGAGCCCGTTTGATATAGTCATTATAGGCTGGAATAGAAACGGCAGCTAAAATACCTGTCACTGCCGCACCCACTAGACCATTGGAGCCTAGCATGAAATCCAACGGATTGTTTTCAAAGGTAAACTCTAGAGATAACAAAGACTCCGATATATCCAGTTGCATACCGTAGGTACCGTTCTTTGGCAGGTTGAGTTCCATAACCGTCGGCAGAGCGAATAGATCTACCGATGTCCCAGCTAAATCCGCCAACATTCTCAAAGTTCCTAAATAAGCATAGTAGAGATAACGTGGTGTATCAGAAATGGTTGTTGAAACCAAGAGCAAAGACGACTGGATATCTTGACGCTGTTCTTGTTTTAGCCA
>LUTY01001087.1:0-1434 GCA_001640045.1 Candidatus Thiomargarita nelsonii
TCGAAAAATCTTAACAGGCTCCTTCGTGCCTTGGCGCGACGGGGGCTTGATGTCACTTATGACAATCATATTTATTCTGTCCGCCAAAACCGCTTTGATTTTATTGCGTCTTTGGTATTTTTTTTTCAAATAATCTGATTCTTTTGATAAAACATCGCCAAAACCTTTACCATAAAATTCACCTTCAGAATCAACAAAAACTTCAGTATAACCCTTATCTATGCCAATTTCCTTATCACCACCCGATCGTAAATCAACATTATCAATCGTATAATGAATTTCAACTTGACCCTCGCGCAAAATTAACCGAATTTGTCCCGTTATGGAGTAATTGGTTCCTACAGGAATAGCAATGCGCTTACCTCTTTTTAAGCTAATGACTTCAATGTAATTTTTACTGTGAAAAACACTTATAGCTACCAGATTCCAAGACAATTTGATTAAAAGTATGATTTTTGCCATGCTTCCAATATTTTCGCATGAGACGACGCAAATAGGAGTCATTGACCCAAACAGAATCATTTTTTAGCTTTTTAAATAATTCCTTACGTTTATCCTTATCATCCACATTTCTGAAAATATGACGAATAACTTTTTCTTTAGCAGCTTCTCTATTGGCTTTGACATCATCTAACGTATCTGATAAAGTCGCACGCCAAATTACTCCGCTTCGCTCCGTTACTTCGTTTCTTTGTGGTAAGTTTTTGATGTGTCCATCAGCAATCCATCCGTCACGTACCGGACGGAATCTAGCACCAAGCCCACCAATAGAGCCATAGTTACGCCAAACTTCGGTGCGAATAGAACCGCATAGTGACGCGATTTCATTTAGCGCATCGTATTTAGCTTGATTGATATCATCGCTGTAAATAATTCGGGTGACTTTTTTAGCTTTTTTCATTTTTCCTAGCACCTAAAATGGTTCATCAAAATTTTAATTATTTTAAACTAAACTTCTAAAAAATAATGTCAAGTTTTTTTTTATATTTTTTTGAAATCCCAAAAGTTCTTGGCTAAATAGGTAAGAATGGTTAGAGGTGATTAAGAAATAAAGTGCTATACGCTGCACCCTAAATCTTGGCACCAGTACGACAATCAATATATCAGGTTATATCGACGGATGAAAATGTGGCAACGGTTTTTGTCACAGAACATGTGGCAACAGTCACTGCTACAGGAACAGGCACCGCCATCATAAGGATCACGGATAATGCTGGCAGCTCTATTGAAATCATAATCAATGTTATCGTTTGCACGCTTGGCTGCATTGAGGGCAAACCTTGCCTATGTTTTGATAGGCAACCCAATAGCGAACAAGCGATTAAGGTTGGAGAACGCCTGACATTAAATTTAAATATTAACGTTCAACAAGCTGACAGTAGCCAACCACTTGATTTGTATGTGGCTTTTGCATTACCGCCTGAATATGTGATA
>LUTY01001087.1:1483-3359 GCA_001640045.1 Candidatus Thiomargarita nelsonii
GGAATGCCTGCATCGACGCGTTGAGTTGTCTGGCAACGCTCCGCTTGACTAACATTGAGGACTCATACAATTATGTTTATAAATTTTTCAAGAACTTTCACATTTTTACTGTTATTTTTATGGGTAGCGGTCGTTCAGAGCGCAACCGTGAATCTTTTCGTAGACAGAACAAGTGTTATTGAAGGTGAATCTTTCACGCTGATTGTGTCATTAGATGATATCAGTAGCGAAACTCAGACGGGTTTTGAAAGTGCTCTGGTTTCTTTTAGAATAGATGGGAATAAAAATGACTTAAACCCCTCTGTTCTCTCCGCTGTCACGCTAGATTCCAATCATCGGCAACAGTCTTTTTCCATTGAAGCCGTGAAGGACAACGTAGCAGAAGGTACAGAAACATTCACCTTCAAAATAGGTATTCTCAGGCCGACTGGCGATGTCACTCTGGGTCAGGATACGCAAACGGTAAGCGTAACCGATCAACAAGAACAAGTCGGCCAACTGCAATTTGCTGGTCCAATTTTTGGCGTGAATGAGGACACCAGGACTGCCTTCATCACGGTTGAGCGCGTGGGCGGTAGAGAGGGCAGTGCCAGTGTGAATTATGCCACCAGTAATGGTACTGCCATTGCAGGGACTGACTATCAAGGGACAAAGGGTGTCCTCAATTGGGCGACTGGAGAGAGTGGTAGCAAGATATTTCCTATTTCCATTATTGATAACACTGTGGTTGACGGAGATAAAGCGCTCAATTTACGTTTGAGCAATTCGTCGATTCCGACGGGTTTAGACGCTGCCACACTCACTATCCACGACAATGATCAGGCGGAACAAGGTCAATTTCAATTTTCCTCACCCAACTTGAACGTGAATGAGAGCGACGGAACTGCCACCATCACGGTTCAGCGCGTGGGTGGTAGCGATGGCATCGCCACTGTGAATTATGCTACCAGTAATGGTAGTGCCAACGCCGGAAATGACTATCAAACAGTAACGGGCCGCCTCACTTGGGTGGATGGAGAAACGGGTACTAAAAGCTTTTCCATTCCCATCATCAATGATACCGATGCAGAATCTAACGAAACCATCTTTGTGGAACTCACTGATTTAGATGGTAATGTTTTGGCTAGAAGCACCTTAACCATTCTTGGTGATCAAGAGGATGATAATGAGAATCCTCCCGCTGCACAAACCTTGATGAATATAGCGACAAATCCTACTCAGCGTGAGATGGGTCGAATGGTTGGAACGGTTTGTCATACAGGTCAAGCTAGCCCCAGATTACTGGAACGATGCACTGAATTGGTAGTCAATGCCAATGAGTCCCCTACTGAGGTAAGTAATGCCCTCCAACAGATGGCCCCTGAAGAATTCGCAAGTCAAGGCCGCATTGCTTCGCAAACCACTGCTGCCCAGTTTAAGAATGTCAATGCCCGATTGAATGTGTTACGCACGGGTGTTAGGGTTTTCAGTTTGTCGGGTTTGAGACTGAATATTAATGGTCAACGCTTGCCGACTGAACTGTTGGGCAGCACATTGAATAACGCAACAGATGCAAGGAATGTTGGGAATGGTTTTAGCCGATTAGGTGCATTTGTCAATGGTGAAATCAATTTTGGAGAAAAAGACACGACAGACCGTGAATCGGGCTTTGAGTTTACCACACTGGGATTGACGGCGGGGATAGATTATCGCTTTACAAACAATCTCGTTGCTGGCATCGCATTGGGTTACAGCAATAGCGAGAGTGACTTCAATGCGGGCAATAAATTGATTATAATATTCTACAGTCTTTCAGAAAAATGTCACGCTCTAAAGACCGAGCGATGTTTTGGAAACATCTGAGGTCTGGGTCAAGATATTTATCTGAAAAGCTATA
>LUTY01001079.1 GCA_001640045.1 Candidatus Thiomargarita nelsonii
TTGGAAATTTGGATACACGAAGGCAACAAAGCGCGGCGCAAATTTGTCGTCAGTGGCTTTCTCGGCATAGTGGTCGTCATCTTTGAGTAATTCTCCATAGTCTTTAACCATTGTTCCGCAACCACTGGCTGTTATCACAATCGCTTCAATACCTTGTTTTTCTATATAAGGCCACCAAGCATCAATATTTTGGCGCATAAAGGCCAGTCCTTCTTGTTCAGCCGCAAGGTGGTGGCTCACTGCACCACAGCAGCCCGCGTTTGGTGCTGTGAGGAGCTGAATGCCCAGTTTATGCAGCACTCGCGCTGCGGCTGCATTGGTGTTTGCTGTAACCACGCTTTGAGCGCATCCCTCCAATATTAACATTTTGCGTGGTAAATGGGTTTTAGGCCATTGAGTTTTTTTCTGGGAGAGGGGAATTTTGCGTTTCAGTGAGTGGGGCAACAAGGGTTTGATGGTTTGGCCTAATTTCAGCAAGAGTGCAAAACGCTGGGGATGAGGAAGGATTGTGCGTAGGAGTTTTCGTTTTAAAGAAAACAATGGTTTGCGGGGGATTTCACGCTCAATAATGCGGCGTCCAATATCAACCAGCGCAGCATAACGCACACCTGAAGGACAGGTGGTTTCACAAGCGCGGCAAGTGAGGCAACGGTCGAGATGAAGTTGGGTTTTTTCACTGACGGTATTGCCTTCCAATATTTGTTTTATTAAGTAAATGCGGCCACGGGGTCCATCTAGCTCATCGCCTAACAATTGATAAGTTGGACAGGTGGCGGTGCAAAAACCACAATGTACGCAGGCGCGTAAAATGGATTCTGCCGTTTGTCCTTCGACAGTTTGGCGGTATTTTTCAGTGAGATTCGTTTGCATTTAAAGTTTTTGATATAGTCGGGCTAGATTAAGTACAGGACAATAATTCAACAAGAGTGGGTTTAGCGCATATCCAAAAAAAGATGGTTGAAGATGCGGACAATCGCAAA
>LUTY01001080.1 GCA_001640045.1 Candidatus Thiomargarita nelsonii
AATTTAAAAAATTGCTAGCCACCTTAAATCAGCGAGCCGGCAAACCTCTTCATGCCCACATCACCGTTACTGGCGGAGAACCGTTTGCGCGGCGCGACTTTCTCGATTTGTTAGAAATCTTTGCGGCTCATAATAAACGGTTTAGCTTTGGCATTCTCACCAATGGAAGTTTCATTGATGCACCAATGGCACAACGGCTCCGCAAACTAGCACCCCGCTTTGTGCAAGTGAGCGTTGAAGGCACAGCAGCAACCCATGATAGTATTCGTGGCAAAGGCAATCTTGCCCAAACAATAAGCGCTATCAAAAATCTACGGCGCGAGGGGATTCGTACCCTGATCTCATTTACCGCTCACCGCCAAAATTTTCACGAATTTCCAGAAGTGGTGCGATTAGGAAGACGGCTGCGAGTGGATCGGATCTGGGCGGATCGACTGATTCCTTGCGGGAGTGGCGCAAACTTGCGTGAAGCGGTTATGAGCCCTGATGAAACTAAGGAATTTTTTGAGATCATGGCACAAACGAAAAAAGGCAGTTGGTTTAATCGCACCGAAATCGCTATGCACCGTGCGCTGCAATTTCTAGTCGGGGGCGGACGTCCCTATCACTGCACCGCTGGAGACAGTTTGCTCACCGTTCAACCCAACGGAGATCTTTACCCGTGCCGACGGATGCCCATTCGGGTAGGTAATTTATTAGAAACGCCCCTACTCGAACTTGCGGCTTTAAATGAACTTTTAGAACAACGTCCGCAAAACGGTAGTTTTTTTTGGATTAAAGAGGCTAAAAATATATAAGATGGATAATTGCTTACAAAGCCAAATCAGATCGTTAGCCTGTGCAGGTTTTATGTGTTCCAATGCCAAATCAACCTCATACGCGGATGAAGGGTGCGAGACAAGCATCAACAACAACTTTATTGAGGGGATCATACATCACTGAGGCAAGCGCATAGCCATGTTCCCCCGTTATTTTCTTG
>LUTY01001081.1 GCA_001640045.1 Candidatus Thiomargarita nelsonii
ACTCGGATGACACGGATTAAAAACCTAAAAACACTCATCATTATTCGATCTTTTGACTTTTATTTTAAATCCGCGCAATCCGTGTCATCCGTAAGATCCCTACGGGACAAGGTTTAGTGGTATGAGGATTTCCGCCCTCCTGTACTAGACTTTTAGATACTTGTGTATAACGACGAGCGCGGAGCAAAGGAATGCCTGCTTCGACGCGGAGCGTCGAGTCAAAGAATAACGAGAATAAGCTGTTTAAAAAGCCCCGACTGGGGCTTTTTTCTGGTCTCAGCGACACAACTTCTCCGCCCTCTCAATCTGTTCCGACGACAGAGTGTGAGCCACTAATTGATTAGCCTTGAATAAATTAAGATATTTCTTCACCCTATTAGGATTGGTGTAAAGTACCGCATGACGCAGAGTTTGATGATTTTGAAGTGGCTGATAAGCCCACACTTGTTGTTCATCAAAAATCATAAAAGCCTCGGGATAAGAAGTGCCGGTTTCTCCAGACTTCCATTCCTCTTCAAGCAGATAGGAAACCTTTACGCCAATTTGCATTTCTTGATACATCCTCATCAGCAAATCATTATCCAGCGCGGCAGGGTTAGGAATGACGAATATTTTGTAAGTATCTGTTTTTTTTTTGATTTATTATATTTTTTTGTTTTTCAATACATTGCTGCTCACGACCTCTTTCGGCTGCTGTTCTTTGTTGCCAGACAACGCTGGCATAAAGAGAACTTTGTGCCTTTTCCAAAAGAGAGAGAGGATAAAGTAGCAATTGGTCTTCTTGAGTAATAGAGACTTGTCCAGCAAACGCCTGTTCTAGCCGATTCCCCATTTCTTGCCAGTTATCAATCATATTATTAAGATGAGAAGTGTAGAGCGGATTTTCCAATTGGCTCTGAGTGAGCCGAGATCGATACTCATCTACATAGAGAGTCAGTCCCTCTTCATCACCATTAAGAGAGGATTTTGAGGGATTCAC
>LUTY01001082.1 GCA_001640045.1 Candidatus Thiomargarita nelsonii
AAAACCTCTGATGTTTTGAAAACCTCAGAGGTTTGGGCCTTTAATTTATCTGAACATCTATATCAAAAAGAGGACTGAATAATGAATGATTTACACCGCAGGATAATAGTTGGCATTTTCACTGCCTGTGTCTGTAGTGTCAGTTTTGCGGCAACAGTTATCGAGCGCAACGAGATGGGCAAGATACAAAAAATCATCCTAGATGAATACGCCGCTCGTATAAACAGTTCGGTTTCCAACTACTATACGCTGCTCTACTTGGACAAAGGAAAAGCCTATATGGTTAATAACGAGGAAAAACGCATTGTTGAAATGAACATCATTGGTACCCCCCCCAAGCTGCCGCAAGATATGCCATCGTGGCAACGTAGGCGGGATCGCCCTTCTGCTAAAGCAGAACTCGTGGAAAAAGGCAATGGTCCCAGTATTGCTGGTTATCCCACCATCAACTATCAGGTCAAGACAAATGGTCAAGTATGCTCAGAGAATTATTTCTCCAAAAAGGCAGCTCAAGTGCCATACCTTAAGACGTTTATCAGAGCTATGTCTGATATGACACACTCAAGAAAAATAGAAGGGATGCCCGTACATCCTTGCCAAAAGGCGCACGATGACTTGGAGGCCGAATCTATGACACTGGGTTTTCCTATGAAGAGTGTGGTCAAAATGGGCAAAAGAGGGGGTGACAAGGTGAGGTTTGAAATTTTTAGTATTAAAACGGATGTTAATGTGTCTGCTGATACCTTTACCTTGCCTAGAAGGGGTTATGATGTGATCAGCGAACAGGAGATGATAGCAGAGGGACAGGCGAAAATGCGGCAATGGATGGAAGAATCCAAGAAGCAACGCCGTGGAGAAGACTCCCGCCGTGGAGAAGATTCCCGCTACATGAATCCACCTCGGTATTAAGGACACGCGACGCAGAGCGTCGCTACATGCATGATCTCCGCGGAGCGAAGTTACTTCGTTTCCCACGCAG
>LUTY01001083.1 GCA_001640045.1 Candidatus Thiomargarita nelsonii
TGTCGTCGCGCTAACCTGCCAAAACGGGTGGTTTTCTTACTACAAACCCTTTGCAGGCACCAGTGACAGCTTTGCTGAGATCTTTCTCAAAGCAGATAACAAAGGCGCTATTGGCATGTTCGCCCCCAGTGGGTTGAGCTATACCCATCAACATGAAATTATCGCTGATGAATTTTTTAAGCGTTTGTTTAAAAACAAAAAAGCAGAAATAGGGCCCCTGACCACTGAGGCTAAAATCGCTGCCACAATTTCAGGTGTTCCTGAATATATTATGGAAATGTTTACTTTGTTTGGCGATCCTAATTTGCGATTGCGCGTGGAATAAATATATTTTGGTAGGAGTCCAAGATTTATCTTGGACGAGTGCGGCGTGTTCGGCTCGTCCAAGATAAATCTTGGACTCCAAAATGTCTGATGTCATGCTCCGCCCATCGATATCTTCATTATTTCATCTCCTCAATATGAATAGAAACATTATCGTTTATTTTCAGTGTGGTGGCTGTAGGCACCTGACGCTGATCGGTTTTCGTGCGCTGTAGGTGGCTTTGAAGCATATCTATTGTCATTCTCCCTAAAGACTTTTCTACGTGCATCACCGCACGATTTTTACCTGCCTTTTTTAAACCAGCAAACTGAGCCACTAATCTATCTAATAAATAAGGCTCTGATATTTCCAAAGTGAAAACCAATTGCTGCGGCGCAAGAGCAACATAGTTATCAGTTGCTTGCCCCGTAAAACTTACAAATCTTTGAATTCTCGAAAGATTAATATTCCTCCGTTCGCCTGCAGCAATATGCAACTGAAAATAGCCGGCATCCGCCCCCGGAATTGGACGAATAGGAATCCCCACAATTTCTCGCGGCACCCAAGGCTCTCCCTGTTTGCGTAATGCACTATAGTTGATTGCAACTTCTGCCTTCAATTCTTTTGCTAACAACAAACAGCGCACACAAGCTGACGATAGACGTGGGCGTAAGG
>LUTY01001084.1 GCA_001640045.1 Candidatus Thiomargarita nelsonii
CCCCCCCGCCTTGTTAGCTAAGCAGTTCAAACAAATCCCTTTAGTCATTTTATCAGGCTGTCAAGCCGGAGCAGACGTGGCAAGCCATTTGAGCGCGATGGGCACACCTTTTGTGTTCGCAATGAGTGCATCCATGTTGGCATCCGCCACGCAAAAATTTTTTGAGACCTTTTATGAAGGATTAGCACAAGGCCACCGAATTGGCGTCGCTTTGGATGCCGCCCGTTTGACTTTGTATCAAAAAACAGAACGGCGCGAAATTCAGCGTAATAAAGAGCGGATTAAAATTCACCTACATGACTGGTTTTTACCCGCTTTCTATCAGCGCGGACAAGATGTAGCCTTATTGTCCAAAATATCACCTGAAGAAATCCAATCGCTTCAAAGAAATCGCTTTTCCTTAACCAATTTACCAAAGCGACAAGCCCCTGGATTTTTTGGACGGCAACGTGAAATGTCGCAAATTGATCGCTGCTTTATGCGCGGGAGACGGCGTCTCACTCTCAATGGGTTTTCCGGACAAGGAAAGACCTGTTTAGCGCAAGAAGCAGGCCGTTGGCTGCATGATACGGGACTATTTAAGCGCGTAGTATTTGTCGATTATGCCAATTCTCAAGGACTTGATCCCGTTAGCGTGGCAGTCAGCGCGATGGCGGATGTGTTGCAGAAAAATCTGTTAGATGCAGACGCAGCAACGGACGCTTTACGCCGGGTACCCACTTTGTTGATTTTCGATAATGTGGACTTGTTGAGAAAAACAACGCCTTGCCCTAATCCTGAACCACCTCAGCAGAATCCGGCTCCCCCATCGGAGACCTTTTCGGATGAACGCATCCTATTTGATGATGTAGATGAAAAAAACGCCTTTCAAAAAGAGACGTTTGCTCAAGAAGAGCCAAATCGTCTGCTCCTGGATGATGCTCAAGAAGAGCCAAATCGTCTGCTCCTGGATAATGCTGAAGAAGAGCCAAATCGTCT
>LUTY01001085.1 GCA_001640045.1 Candidatus Thiomargarita nelsonii
ACGTCAACAACCAGATTTCTCCTAAGGTCTCCATGACAAAGAGTATGAAAGTCGGGTGAAAAATTATCGGGCGCGACAGATTTAACACCCCAGTTAAAAACCAATGGCGACAAAATGACAAGCCGCAGGTGTTGGCTTTCTTGTATGATTTCCGTGTTCCGTTTAATAAAATTAATAATATTCTTATAAACTAACTTGAACCTCGAATTTTATGTATACTTAACTAGGCCATAAACTAAACTTTTTTGTCATGGATACCAAAGGGAGAAATCTTGGAGCGGTTATAGATTTCTCCCTTTGGTATCCATGACAAAAGTGCAAATTGTGCCCGTGCTAAGTATATTGCTCTGCCTAAATGACATACCAACGAGCCACATTGGGTTTCACACCCGGTTTTGTTATTCTTTCTAGGTACTTATCCAAAAATCGCTCTTGTGCGCTCATTATCCTTGAATTTTTTAGTAGCCTGTGTGAAAATGACTGTTCAAAATTTTCGACCTATGCGGTCTCTAAGTCTGATAATCTTATATTCCACTTCATGACAGATTTGAAGTGACTTTTGATTTGATGATTGTCTTTTTCAGAAAGTACATCTACTTGTTTCTCTAGCTGGTCGTTATAGCTTTTGTTTAGCCGAAAGCTCTTTTTGCTTGTTAAAATATAAATTGCAATTATTACAAATAACATTTAATCCCCTTAAGAAAGTCATCGACCAAGCGTTCTGCCTGAGTTTTCAAAGAAAAAAGCCCGGGATCGAACAGCCAAAGTGCGATCACGCCTTCGAGCAGGGCTAGAGCCGCTATGGCTGTGCGTGTTGGATCAACATGATCTGCGATGAAGCCACGACGTTTTAATCGAATGATGTCCTTTTTCAGTATATTGAACACTTCCCGCCCCAACTGGCGGTTACGTTTCAGTACCGGCTCAAGTTCTTCTGTCCATTCCGTTTTAAAATTCACCACTTCATAATATTTGCGA
>LUTY01001086.1 GCA_001640045.1 Candidatus Thiomargarita nelsonii
AGGATGGTTTGTTGTCTCCTAATCATTTTTATGAAAACAAGGAGCATGGTTGTCGCTTAGATAAGCAAGGACGTAGTGCGTTTTTTCCGGCATGGTATGATGAGGCCGAGCAATGGTTACAGGCACCAATACGGGACAGTTTGGCTTTGATGTTGGGTAGTTTGCGACAATATCGTTATTAATTAATCGTTATGACAGGGATTTTTTTTAGTAGGGATAAGTCTAAATCTTTAACGAATCCCTGTTAATGACTATTGGCTGTCGTTAGTACAACTAAAAGCTAATAAAGGACAAATGTTTTTGGCGATTATTTCGCTAATTGATTGTTTTCAATCAGAAGTTGTAGTATTTAGGGATAGGTTTATTGTTCATACATAAAAAGTTATAATGGTTTGATTTATTTATTTTATTTAGTTGAGAGCAAAAAAAAATAATTATTTATAATCATATTGTTATAAAATATTTGGGGAGTCAAAAAAATAATCTCTTTTGGGCAATAAACCAGTAATAATTTATATTTCAATGTGTTACATATTATTCACTTATAAATAACAAGGTTAAAAAAGTCAAAAAAAGGTTTGCAATTACTTTTTGATTATGTTTTAATAAGCGCCGTCTAAATGGCTGTAGGTTTGAGTTTGGACTTGAGAAGTTAAAAAGTCCGTTTAAAATGTAAAATTCTAGAGTCTCTCTGATGAAAGAGCTTATAAAAAAAAGACTTTGAAATCAGTAGGGTGTCCACTTTTTGGCAAATAGCAAAATTCGGGCATCGGGGTAAATCTGGCATTTTCTAAGTGTATGATTATTATAGCAATCATTTTATGCAAGAATATTGCCAAGGTGGGCAACTTTTTTGATGCAAATATCGTGCCCGTTTTTACCTTGTAACTTATTGAAAGTATGAGATTTTTTTTGCATGGTAGGGTTTGAGCCGGCACCGCCAATGTAGGCGATTGATACTTCTGCGGATGTAGTACC
>LUTY01001096.1 GCA_001640045.1 Candidatus Thiomargarita nelsonii
CCGTCACAAAAAGTGGGCACTTGGCTGGGCGAACCGGTTGCTTATAACTTGGGAATCTTGCTCTCCAATCGTCTGACATCCTAATTGTTTTTATTATCTCTTTTTTTAGTATAAAATAACTATTTTTTATCTTTAAAAAAGAGATAACATTGTGATGAAAGCAATAATCGCTCAACTGATTGATGACTTCCATGAACGGAAACGCCCTGCATTGGTTGCTAGGCATAAAAAAATTGTGCAGATACCGGGTAAGGCTAATGTGGTTATCGGTATGAGGCGCACTGGCAAGACTTTTTTCTGTTATCAAAAAATGCAGGAACTGGTTGGGATTTCAATAACACAAATGCTTTACCTAAACTTTGAAGATGATCGTTTGCTTGGGTTTACAATTCACGATTTTCAATCCATTCTTGATGTTTATTATGGCAAATATCCGGAACATCGTGATACCCAGTGTCATTTTTTCTTTGACGAAATTCAAAGTATTGCACAATGGGAATTATTTTCTATACCATAGATACCGGATTGTTAAATGCCATGAGCTTTCGCAACTCATCGAATTATGGTGCGTTGCTGGAAAATTTTGTTTTCATGCAATTGCGTCGTCATGGTTATATGATTGAATATGTTAGCACCAAGGAAGGTTATGAAACTGACTTTTTTGCCCGACATCCGATTAAAAATGAGATCAAACTGGTTCAAGTTTGCTGGGATATGTCAGATGAAAAAACCTTTCAGCGGGAATTACGTGGGTTGCAAACCATCATGAAGGCATTATCCATTACTTCAGGCACTATCGTGACGTATGATGATGAAACTAGCCTTGATAACAATATTGCAGTCATTCCTGTCTGGAAATGGTTGTTGTCGCTATAAGAACTGCCCATTACCTTGGCTTTTTGCCAGCCAGCTAACAGCTTTAGTTGTTTCGGGAATGAGCAACGAATTCCCGAAACATCCACTTTGTTGTCATACACGACGATATTTTCTTGCCAACCAATAATCCGCACTGACATATTTTCCCGCACCTATAAAGAAAAGAACTAATAACATAATGATCAAACAAACAGACACAATCGCCGCTTTAGCGACCCCCGTCGGACGTGGTGGCATTGGAGTCATCCGAATATCGGGTCCCCGTGTCCCTGAAATCGCTCAGACAGTGTTAGGGTTGTTGCCACAGCCCCGCATGGCCATTTTCACTGATTTTGTCGATAAGGAAGGCGAATTATTAGATCAAGGCATTGCCCTCTATTTTCCCGCCCCCCATTCCTTTACTGGCGAAGAGGTTTTAGAGCTACAAGGGCACGGTGGTCCCATCGTGATGGATTTATTACTCAATAGCACCCTCAAGTTAGGCGCACGCCTTGCTCATCCCGGTGAATTTTCAGAACGCGCCTTTTTAAATGGCAAAATGGATTTAGCCCAAGCCGAAGCCATTGCCGATCTCATCGACAGTGCTTCAACACAAGCGGCGCGTTGTGCCTTGCGCTCTTTGCAAGGCGAATTTTCCGCCCAAATTCATACTTTAGTCGATCAATTAATTTGGTTGCGTAGTTATATAGAAGCGGGCATTGATTTTGTCGATGAAGAAATTGATCTCTTAGCCGATGGTCAAGTTTTTGAAAAAATAAAAACGCTTATTAGCGATCTCGATAAGATACTGGATAAAGCTCAACAAGGCTATTTACTCAAAGAAGGTATGCGAATTGTGTTGGTTGGCGAGCCTAATGTTGGAAAATCTAGCTTGCTCAATTGTTTAGCGGGAAGAGATACCGCGATTGTCACGCCGATACCGGGTACAACCCGCGATGTGGTGCGCGACCAAATTCAGCTTGATGGCATGCCGCTGCATATTACAGATACGGCGGGATTGCGTGAAACGGATGATCCTGTTGAGCAGGAAGGCATTCGCCGTACTCAACTTGCTCTCAAGGAAGCCGATTTAGTCATACTATTATTGGATGATCGCCATCCCGATGATAAGGCGAGCCTATTGGCTGAAATAGATCAGCCACCCTTGATTATTCGCAATAAAATTGATCTCAGTGGGCATGATGTCGGTATCAGTGAGGAAGGGGTGTTATACCTGTCTGCTAAAACGGGGGCGGGGATTGAGCTATTAAGAGCCTATTTAAAGGAAAAGATGGGGTTGCAAACGAGTAGCGAAGGCAGTTTTATGGCACGCCGCCGACATCTTGATGCTTTACAGCGTGCAAAAATGGCTTTGACGATAGCTTTAAATCATGCCCACGCGACTGAATTACTAGCGGAAGAATTACGCCAAGCCCAAGAAGCTTTGGGTGAAATTACGGGAGAATTCAGTGCTGATGATTTGCTTGGGCAGATTTTTTCAAGCTTTTGTATCGGTAAATAAGCGGTTTTCAAGCGGTTTTCTCGTTCCCACGCTCTGCGTCAATGCCATTAAGTTAAGACTAAATTAGTGATTTTGAAGTTTTGTTTCGGGAATGGAGCGGAGCGGATTTCCCGAAACGTAGTCGAGGGTTTCGGGAAATCCGCTCCGCTCCATTCCCGAAACAACTAATAAGCGGTTTTCTCGTTCCCACGCGAGGCAAAGGAATGCCTGCCTAGACGCTCTGCGTCGAGGGTTGATTTGCTATCGCCCTCTCTGCCGGCGTTTGATATCCCGATACCGTTGTATATGACCATCATATTTTTGGTTGGTCTTATCTCGTTTTATGTGCGTCTGTTGTAGTGTATCCTCAGTATCTTTGATACGCTTTTTAACGCTATCAATATTCCCCTGAATGGTTGTCAATTGGCGTTTTGATGCATTCAGTGCTTTGCTTCGTTCATAACTATTTTCCATAGCTTTGACGTTGCGTTTCAAACCTTCAATAATGGCTTCCAAGGATCGGATTTCGCTATCTATCGCTCTCAGCTCAGCCTGACGGGCAGTTTCAATATCGCGTTCGTTAGGAAAAATATCTAGGAAAGCACGGTCTTTCTTGAGTTGTTCTTGATGTTGGCGTTCCTGTTCTTGTTGCCTTTCTCGTTCAGCAATTTCTTCTGGGCTTGCCGCAGGTTTGATGTCTTTTATTTTGCGACCCGATTCATCATATTCGGAAAATCCCTTTTGAGAATATTCTTGTGGTATATAGTTACCACATTCAAAAACACCCTCATCGTTGGTCCAACATCGGATTTTATTCGCGTACAGCGGTTGTGCGATTAGGCACAAAATAAAAAATAAGGCTAATTTATTGGTAAAAATGTTTTTCATTAGTGTTCTCTGTTAAAAAAAGCTCGGTAGCTAGCCAAAAATTTGGTGGTATTTGTCCAAGATAAATCTTGGACTCCAAAAGACCATAAGTTTTTTTAAAAAACGGCAT
>LUTY01001088.1 GCA_001640045.1 Candidatus Thiomargarita nelsonii
TCATTCGAGGCTACCATACTTCTGATGAAACCGTTGAAATATCGAAAAAATTTTTAGCCCAGATGGGCAAGGATTGCATTATTGTTAATGACGCACCCGGTTTCGTCTCCAATCGCGTGTTAATGTTAACTATTAATGAAGCGATTTTTTTAGTGCAAGAGCAAGTCGCTTCGGCGGGGGAGGTGGATCAAATTTTCAAGTCCTGTTTTGGTCACAAAATGGGCCCCCTTGAAACTGCCGATCTCATTGGGCTGGATACCATCCTCTACTCCATTGAAGTTTTATATGAAAGCTTTAATGACAGTAAATACCGTCCCTGTCCACTACTCAAAAAGATGGTAGATGCTGGCTTGTATGGGCGTAAAAGCGGTCAAGGTTTTTATACCTATCAGCAGCAGTAATATTCCAACAATCGTCGATATTAAAAGGTAACTTGCATGACCACAGATGACATTAAGGACAAAATCAAAGCTTTTCTGGCTCAATTTATAAGCAACCTCAACTTTCCTGAGGATGAAGATCTCTTTGCTTCAGGCTTAGTTAATTCCCTATTTGCAATGCAGTTGGTTCTGTTTGTGGAAAAAGAGTTTCAATTCAAGGTAGAAAACGAAGACCTTGATTATGATAATTTCAGAACGTTAAACGCCATTACCCGTTTTATTGAACGAAAAATTGGGTAATGAATAGGGAAATGGGCACGTCCCAATTCCCCATTGACAAACTGGAGGACAAATGAAAATCGAATTAACTCCCCAACACGTTCAAGGACAGGAAAGTTTCCGTGCTTTTTTGGACAAAGAGATTGCGCCTTATGTTGACCAATATGATAGAGAGGAATGCGTGCCGCCTGAAACCATTAAAAAACTGGCTGACGTTGGCTATTTAGGGGCTATTATCCCTAAAGAATACGGCGGACAAGGGATCGATGCGATCACTTTTGGTCTTCTGTGTGAGGAAATAGGGCGATGCAGTGCGGCT
>LUTY01001089.1 GCA_001640045.1 Candidatus Thiomargarita nelsonii
ATATAAGCCGGCGAATCAATGCCGGGATTGCTTGCTAATTCAGAAAATTGTCTTTGTGCTAAGGCATGGTCACGTCCCGCTGCTGGATCTGTCAAGTGGATAGAAATAATAGACACTTTGTTTGCATTGGCTAATTCACGCACCTCAGAGGCATTGAGTCCACTCGTATTTTGCGGGTGACCAACTTCATGTGAACTGGCATCTCCAACGAGGATAATGAATCTTATCGTATTTTCATTCCAAGGGGATGTCAAAGCCTCTTTGACACCAGCGAAAACTTCTTCCTGATAGTCACCACTGCCCGGTGCATCAGATGCGGTGGCAATCACCTGTTGAAATACATTCTCATCAACCAAATTCTCAGTAAAATTCTTGACAGTGAATCTCATCGCGGGGACTTTTTTAACATCATCACGATAGCCAATCAAGCCATAACGCACTTTGGCATCCATGTTTTTCTGAGAGAGCATGGCTGCCACCTTCGCAATCGCTTTCTTAGTACGATCTATATAGGGCTCCATACTGCCCGTCATATCTATGACAAATTTTATATCAAAGCCAAATGTACTGATTTCCGTACCTTCAACCGTTTCCATCATACCAGTCTGTTCCATGAATGATTGGCTTTCCAGTGTATCAGGATTCGCTTCATCTGCACGCTGTCCAGGGACAGCCGCTGCAATTTGTAAATATCGTGTCTCATCAAGGAACAAATTCACCTTTTCAAAATCAATCACGGCTAACAAATAAAATTTTTCTTCGATATTGACAAAACGTGCGGGTTCACGACTAATCACCTCATCGGGTACCTGAGCGGGGCTTGCGCTTAAACCGGCATAAATCTCCCAAGCACGCTCCTCTCGGAGTTCAGATTCCACCAACTGCTCCAGTGCCTCTTTTGTCTTGAACATCAACACTGGATGACGGTGCTATTCCTCTCGTACTAAGTATGTATGCGCTACCTGTCAGGGCACGAGA
>LUTY01001090.1 GCA_001640045.1 Candidatus Thiomargarita nelsonii
AAATGTACGTGGGACGCACCCTACGCTTGCTCCGGAGCGTTAGGAGTCCAAGATTTATCTTGGGCGTCCAAAATAAATTTTGGACTCCGGAGCGTGGGAGTCCAAAAAAGGAAAAAATATTTTATGAAACTCCAAATATTAAAATGTCATGGCTCTGGAAACGATTTCATACTGATCAATGAGTATGAAAATATACTCTTTTCAGAAGAACAACGTATCATCTTATCAAAAACCTTTTGCGACAGAAAAGGGATATTAGGTGCCGATGGCATTCTCTTTTTTCAAAATAGCGATGCGGCTGATGGCAAAATGAGAATGTTTAATCCTGATGGCTCTGAGGCAGAGATGTGTGGTAATGGCTTAAGATGTATTGGTCGATTTGCCTGTGAAACCTTGGATAAAGAGTCTGTTTTAATCGAAACGCTCAAAGGCGCCTCTCATGTGAGTAAGCATAAAAATATTCATAAGAGTGTGCCAGCCTATCAGGCTGAGTTGAATACGATTTCGCTGAATACAAAAGAAATTCCAATTTTGGTCAATTCAGACTCTTTGATTAATGAGCCCTTACCGGCATTATCGACTGATTTGAAGTTGACAGCAGTCAGTATGCCAAATCCTCATATCGTGTCGATTGTTCAGACTATTTCTGATAATCAACTTGAAGAGATCGGAGAAAAGGCGAATCAACTTTCTGACTGGTTTCCAGAGGGCGTGAATGTTAATTTTTGTCAAATACTTGATGATGGCGCTATCTTTGTTAGAACCTATGAAAGGGGCGTTGGATTGACAAATTCCTGTGGTAGTGGTATGTCAGCCTCTTCACTGGTGGCTTGCCTGTTAGGACATCATCAATTTGGAAAGTCAATTGATGTGTATAATCGGGGAGGCTTAGTACGCTGTGAAGCGAGAGAAATTCATCAAAATCAATATTCGGTTTTTTTATCGGGCAATGCTACTTTTGTCTTCAATAGCACCAT
>LUTY01001091.1 GCA_001640045.1 Candidatus Thiomargarita nelsonii
TAGGGGCAATCCCTTGTGGTTGCCCTTCGCTGCATTATTTATCTGAACATCTATAGCAAGAATTTTTGAGACTAATTGGATTATCACATCAATCACCGTTTAAATTAACCGATTACTAGATTTTCTCCCAATATTCCTCCGGCATTTCCATGCACATCTTTAATGCCCCCACACTGCCACAGTGTTCAGCATCCCGTACACAAGTCGCGTCTCCCCCACCATATTCGTGGAGACTTTTTTCTATTGCAATATCTATTCCTTTAAGTCGAGAACCGCCCCCGGCGATAATAATGTTGTTACGCAGCTTTTCTTGGAAATCCGGATCAAAGCTACCGACTAGATCTTGTATGGCTTTACTGATGGGATTGGTCAGTTTTAAACAACACTCCCGCAGAATCTCGGTAATATCATATTCAGCCGGAATGCCTCGTTTGGTCAGGGTGACTTTGACCGGATCAGAAACTTCAGAGACATAACCGTATTTTTCTTTTATAGCTCCTATAATCTTGGGAGTCAGTTGAACTTCTGGAAAATTTTCCATAATGGCTTTCGTCAGCTCATTATCCAGAAAATTGCCAGCGAATTTCAGGGTTAGCTGATCTTCCTCATCAGGGATGGAGCCGTGCATTCGGCATAAATCGGTGGTACCACCACCGATATCAACAATCATGCATTCATCGAAGCGGTCAATGGAATAAGCCACTGAAAAGGGTTCGCTGACAATAATGATTTTATCAATAAAATCTTTGGTCGCCTCGATGATTGCCTTTTTATTCTTAATGCTTGCTTGAGCTGGCACACCTATTGCGGCATAAAGTTTATCGCTTTCCGGTTTTTCCGCAAGGTTTTCGGCAATAATATGCTTAAGAATAAGCCCTGTCGCTTCAAGTGCTCTATCCTCTTCGCAAATCACCCCATCAGCTAGCGGCCAAACCATATCCAGAGATAATCGATTTTCTAAAGCCTCTTCTCCAAGC
>LUTY01001092.1 GCA_001640045.1 Candidatus Thiomargarita nelsonii
ATCAACCCCCGTGATGTTGGCTGACAAAAAACAGACAGTCTTTTTACGGGTAGGACTGACTGGCTTGCATCTCAAAAAGCAAAAGGTGGCCCCTATCAATGTCGCCTTAGTCATTGATAAATCGGGCTCTATGCAAGGCGAAAAAATTCGTCGTGCCAAGGATGCCGCTATTATGGCCGTTGAGCGGCTCCGCAAAGATGACATTATCTCGGTAGTCACTTATGATCATCACGCCAATATCCTCGTGCCCGCAACTAAAGCGACCGATCCGAATCGGATAATCACTGCCATTAATAAACTGAGGGCGGGCGGACAAACAGCACTTTATGATGGCGTAGAAAAGGGTGCCAAGGAAGTTCGCAAATTTTTGGACAGAAAACGGGTCAATCGAATAGTTTTAGTCTCCGATGGGCTCGCCAATGTTGGACCAAGTACGCCTAAAGAATTAGGTGCCTTGGGGGCTTCATTGAGTGAGGAAAATATCGCCGTTACGACGATTGGTTTAGGCTTGGGCTATAATGAGGACTTGATGAGCCAGTTGGCTGATAAAAGCGATGGTAATCATGCTTTTGCTGAAAACGCCACCGATTTGGTCCGTTTTTTTGACCATGAATTTGGCGATATATTTTCCGTTGTTGCACAAGAAGTGAATGTGACCATTATTGGCGTAGAGGGTGTACGTCCCATCCGCGTCTTGGGGCGAGATGCTGAAATCCAAGATCAACAGGTGTCCGTTAAACTGAATCAACTTTATGCTGGTGGACAAGAAAAATATATATTATTAGAGCTAGAAGTGCCGCCCACTAAAGCGAACATAGAGCGCGTCATTGCCGGCGTGGCGGTTGTCTACCGTAATTTGGGTGCCGATACCAGTGAACGCTTGAGCAGTATGGTGAGTGCCACTTTTACTGATTCACCACAATTGGTAGAGGAAAAGACTAACGCTGCCGTGATGACAGCCGCCATAGAACAATTG
>LUTY01001093.1 GCA_001640045.1 Candidatus Thiomargarita nelsonii
AGGCTTGATTTTGGCCTTTTTTTTACCAATAGGATTGCCGGTGGCGTTGGGCGGGATATTGTTTGTAATAGGAGAATTGATAACTTTAGAAGGGATACAAGTATCCCCTTTTAGTAGACACAAAGTACATATCTTAAAAGGGATGCATAGAAAGGGTGATTTGTCGGAGTATATATTTGTGGTTTTGATTGCAATCACTGCGCTTATTTTGCCAAATAGTGATGATAAAGAAGAATTTGCGCCGTATATGTTGGAGTGGGAGAGGTTTTATGAGGAGGGAATAATTGATGGGCGGGAGTGGAAGGAACATCGGTTTGATTATTTTTGAGTACGAATGATTTAGGATGCCTATATGACGTTTTTCCGACACCCAACGCGATGCCATCTCCCCCCATGCATTAGCTTTAATTTGACTGTTACGAGTGTCATGAACATAGCCGCTCAAAAATAAGAGAGGAGCACCTTGAAGAGGTAGTGTGGATTGATAAACGGAAACATGCCTACACTTTATTATGTCAGCACATTATGAAAAGCGGTTTTGAATGGGTAGACACTCGACATGATTAAAGAATCTTCACCCAAAATTTCACAGGAAATACGTTATATTGCCATACGCAATGTCACCTTCTTGGCTATAACGATCAATACCCTGTTGACTATTATTAAAATCCTATTTGGTATCGTAGGACAGTCGCAAGCTTTGATTGCCGACGGACTGCATTCTTTATCGGATTTACTCGTCGGTGCGATAACCTTGGTTGCCGCTAAATATAGTACGCAGCCACCCGATCTCGAACATCCTTATGGACATGGTCGCATTGAAACGCTAGCGACTATAGCGGGTGGTGGTTTACTCTTATTGATGGCAGGGGGATTATTGATAGATGCCCAAAGGCGTTTATTTGAACCAGAATTGTTATTACAACCCACTGCTATCAGCCTCGCGGCGGTCATCTTGTCCATTGTCATCAAAGAA
>LUTY01001094.1 GCA_001640045.1 Candidatus Thiomargarita nelsonii
CACAAATCAGCTCCATCACTTCACTCTTTTCAGGACGGAGCCGGTTTTTTTCCACTTCAATCGTGGCCTTTGAGCCGCAAATATCCAAAATTAATGCCATTTCTTTAACTCAGACTGAGGCGGCGGCTGCTTTTGGTAATGAACAGGTGTATATGGAAAAATACCTTGAAAATCCGCGCCATATAGAATTTCAAATTTTAGCGGATGCTCATGGCAACGCCATTCATTTAGGCGAGCGTGATTGTTCTATGCAGCGTCGTCATCAAAAGATGATAGAAGAAGCCCCAGCCCCAGGTTTAAGTAAAACAGTACGCAAGAAAATCGGCGAACGTTGCGCTCAAGCGTGTCGAGATATAGGCTATCGCGGTGCTGGCACTTTTGAATTTTTGTATGAAAATGGGGAATTTTATTTTATTGAAATGAATACCCGTTTACAGGTTGAACATCCAGTGACAGAATGGATTACTGGCATTGACATTGTACGCGAACAACTGCGTATTGCAGCCGGCGAACCTTTGAGGTATAAACAAAAAGATGTTAATATTCAAGGGCATGCCATAGAATGTCGTCTCAATGCCGAGGATCCTGATACTTTTATGCCTTCTCCTGGACTCATTTCTCGCTACCATGCGCCGGGTGGGCAGGGAGTGCGCGTGGATAGTCATATTTATAGTGGTTATCGTGTGCCACCTTATTATGATTCTATGATTGGCAAACTGATTACTTACAGTGATAGCCGCGAATCGGCGATGGCGCGTATGAGGATGGCTTTGGATGAGATCATTATAGATGGGATCAAAACCAATATTCCTTTGCATAAAAGCTTGATGACAGATGCGACTTTCCAAGTGGGTGGAATTAATATTCATTATTTGGAAAATAAATTGGGTTTGAGTTGATAAACGGCTTCTCACGCACCTGCGTCAATGAAATCTCTATCGTAGTATTATTCTCGTTCCCACGCTCTGCGCTCATC
>LUTY01001095.1 GCA_001640045.1 Candidatus Thiomargarita nelsonii
ACGGGCTTATTTTACTTATAAAAATCAGGAATATATATTTTCAGTCACCGATTTGAGTTTTGAACTCAAATATGAAACTAAAAAAAATGGTGATTATCCTATCACGAATAAAGTTTATTTGTGTCTCAGTCTTAGCGAACCTTTTAAGGGTGACTGCTATAAACTCGTTGCAGGCGTTATCTTAATGAAAGAAATTTATACGATTGGGCATTCTAACCATTCAATAGAACATTTTGTGGACTTGCTAAAAAAACATGACATTACCGCTATAGGAGATGTGCGTTCCCACCCATATAGCAAATATAATCCACAATTTAGTTATGAAGCCCTCAAACCAGAACTGAAAAAACATAATATTGCTTATGTGTTTTTAGGCAAAGAATTGGGAGCGCGATCTGATGATCCCAGTTGTTATAATCAAGAGGGCAAAGTCCAATATGCCCGTATGGCTCAAACGGAGAATTTTAAAAAAGGCATTGAGAGACTCAATCAGGGATTGGAGTCTTATCGTATTGCCATGATGTGTGCCGAAAAAGATCCCTTGATGTGTCATAGAACCATTTTAATTGCTCGTCAACTTCGTGCAGAAGACATGCTCATTAAACATATTTTGGAAGATGGCAGTCTTGAAACTCAATCAGAGGCGGAACAGCGTTTAATGGATTTACTGAAACAATCCAAACAAGATTTATTTGCAACGCCTGAGCAATTGATTGAACAGGCTTATGATATGCAAAGTGACAAAATTGCTTATATAGAGGCGAATGATGAGCAATCCTAAAATTTACACGATTGGATTTACCAAAAAAACCGCCGAACAATTTTTTTCTAAGCTGAAAAAGGCAAGCGTAAAGCGTGTGATTGATATTCGGCTGAATAATAAATCACAACTGGCAGGTTTTGCTAAACAAGACGATTTAAAGTATTTTCTCAAAGCGCTGTGTGACATTGATTATATTTATAAGCCTGAATTC
>LUTY01001106.1 GCA_001640045.1 Candidatus Thiomargarita nelsonii
AACCAGTTTTGTCAAACGTTGTCGCACTTGAAATAGAAAGTGCGCCCCAACATGTTATTGATAAATATTTTGAATTGTCCAATTCTGCCGAATTTATTGAAATAACGAATATAGTAGTGGAATTGGCAGACCTTTACATTGAAAAAAAAATCTTGACAGAAAAACACTACGATGATGCAAGCCATATTGCGCTTGCAACGGTTTACGAGGTTGATACGTTAGTCAGTTGGAATTTTCGTCATATTGTTCACTTGGATAAAATTCCGCTATTTAATGCTGTTAATCTTGAACAGGGATACAAAATGATTTCAATTTATTCACCACGGGAGGTAACCACTTATGGAAATGACACTGAAGTTCCCAAATGAAATTGGCCAACAAATTCAAAAGTTACCTAATCCCAGTGAATTTGTGAGCAAAGTCGTTAAGGATGCTTTAAATAATCAAATGGTTAAAGCCGTCCAGTCTGATTCTAAAGAGGGAATCGGTAGAGAATTTAAAGTCATGGAATGGCTTCGTCAAGTTCGAGATGAACATTACGAATTGTTAAAAGGCAAGAGCATTGAAGATAAAATTGCCTTCTACCGTGAAGGTGCTCGTAGGGTACATCAAAAAATGGGAGTGAGCCTCAAAAAATGATTCATTTTTGTCGGAGTCCAAGATTTATCTTGGACGTCCAAGATAAATCTTGGACTCCTACCAAAGAATAAAAATGGCGTAAAAGCTTAAAATTAAATTAATTTAAGGGGAAATCATTTTGTCCAAACACGATAATAGCAGCATGTTGGTCAAAATATCCGATAAAAAGAAAACACTGATTTCTTGGTTGGAACAACCAAAAATTTATATTGATCTTTATAAAAAAATCATCTCTAGCGCAACGCCTACAACTTTAGATGTATTTTTAAAAAAACTCAGCCTGAGTACGTTGGCTGATCAGCGTCGAATCGCTAGAATTAAAAATTGTTTAATGGATATTGAACAAAAAAAGGGAGAAGCTTCAGATATTTTACACAACATAATAGAATTCGCATCAAAGCAACGAAAAGATGCCGCCGATGAAAATAGATGGTGTATGGGCGATGTCATGCGACTTGAAGAAGAAATAAAAATACAAAAAACTAAAGTTCATGTTGTTATTGAGGCTTGTCAAGAGACTATAGAATTTGTCAAAAAAAATAATGAGAGTCATTTTCCAGATAACTATTTAGATTGGACTGATATTAATTTTGAAGCGGCTTATACTGATCCTAATTTAAGCACCGAAGATAGAGTAAGACATCAAGAAAGATGGCGGCTAGTGATTGAGGAAATTGAACAGGAAAAACTGATTGCCACCCGCATCAGTTCCTCTGAAATACGCCGGCGTTTGTCGTCCATATCGGAACAAATCTATAATCAATTACTTCATTCTGCAAAGCGCGAAAATGTATTGCTACAAGAGCGTTTTGGGCTTCTGAAACTTATCATTGAAATGGGTGACGTTTCTCGGATTGACCACTTTTTTGGTGAAAAAATTCATGGCTCTTCTCTTCAAGAGTTTGCTTCAGAAATAAAAAAAATGGAATTTAAAATTGATGATGTTAAGATTGATGATGTCAAAAACTCGTAAATCTCTTTGAAAGACTTTGGATATCAATTATGGCAAGTGGAAAAGAAATCCGCACTAAGATTGCAAGTATTAAAAGTACACAAAAAATTACGCGTGCGATGGAAATGGTAGCCGCCAGTAAAATGCGTCGGGCTCAGGATAGAATGCGTAAATCACGGCCTTATGCCGATAAAATTCGGGCGGTCATTGGTCACTTGGCACATGCTCATCCTGAATATAAACACCATTATATGGTTTCGCGTGAAATCAAGCGCATTGGTGTCATCATCGTCTCTTCCGATCGTGGATTGTGCGGCGGATTAAATAGTAATCTGTTTAAAACCGGCGTTTATAGCATGAAAAAATGGAGAGATGAGAATATTGAGATGGATATGTGTACGATTGGTAACAAAGCGACAGGATTTTTTAAACGTTTTGGTGGCAAGATCGTCGCACAACCCACCCATTTAGGTGATACGCCATCACTTGAAAATTTGATTGGTGCCGTGAAAGTGATGTTAGATGCCTACGATGATGGCACGATTGATCAGCTTTTTATCATTTATAATCACTTTGTTAATACCATGACACAAAAGCCCACAGTGCGGCAATTGTTACCGATTACGGCGGATGAGGAGGACGAAAAACTAGCTCATCATTGGGATTATATTTATGAGCCAGAGGCTCAAGAAGTGTTAGACGCTTTATTGATACGTTATATTGAGTCGCTGGTTTATCAAGGTGTGGTTGAAAATATAGCTTGTGAGCAAGCTGCCCGTATGGTGGCTATGAAGAGTGCTTCAGATAATGCCAGTAGTCTGATTGATGAATTGCAATTGGCTTATAATAAGGCGCGTCAAGCCGCGATTACGCAAGAATTGTCTGAAATTGTGGGTGGGGCTGCGGCTGTCTGATGAAATTATTCAAACCCATCGTTTTATGGCTGGCACTGGTGACAAGTGTGTCAGCCGGGGAAGTTGAATTAGCCGATCTATTATTGCAAAGCCACCACAATAATCAACTTATCCCCTTAGTTTCCTTGATAAATCCTCAGTTATCTGTTGAACAAGCCTACATTGTGCAAGCGCATTATGTCAGAGGGCGCAATGAGAAGCTTGTAGGGTTTAAAGCCGGCTTGACTTCTCAGGCGGTGCAAAAAAAATTCCAAGTGAATCAAGCCTTAGCGGGTGTACTGTTTGCGAGTGGCGATTTAAGTGCTACCACATCACTTTCTCAATTTCAGCGTTTGATGTTAGAAACAGAACTTGGTTTTGAGATAGGTAAAGCGATTAGGGGAGTGGTAGCCAATAAAGCGGAATTAAAGCAATATATTAAAGCTGTCTTGCCCGTGATTGAGTTACCAGAGTTGGGCTTTGCTGGCAAGCCGACTGTGGTGGATATTATTGCTGCTAATGTCGGTTCAGCAGCGTTTATTAAAGGTAAGCCTGTCACCGATTTGAGTGATTTGGATTTAAATGCCCTGAAAGTCACTTTGACGAGAAACGGGGAAACGGTGAATGTTGGGTTAGGGCGTGATGCGCTAGGCGATCAATGGCAAGCGGCTTTGTGGTTGGTGAATCGCTTGATAGGGCTTGGGCGGACATTGGAACCGGGGCAATTTGTTATCACGGGGGCAATGGGCAAGATGATTAAAGCCGAGGCGGGTGATTATAAGGCAGATTTTGGGAAGTTAGGGGTGATTTCATTTTCAATTGAGCCTTGAGCCGCGACGCTCCGCGTCGAATTGTTCTCGTTCCCACGC
>LUTY01001097.1 GCA_001640045.1 Candidatus Thiomargarita nelsonii
GCGTAAGTGAAAACATTTTCGTAATCCGCCTCTTTGGCAGCTTTGGCAGCCTTTGTACTTAAATCACACTCTTCATTCCAACAATAGAAGATAAGCAACTTAGTTTTGTCTTTTGGAAGCTTTTTGCCATAAACCGCTGTTGGAATATGACCTTTGTCATAGTCTTTCTCATCTCGGGCATCAATTAATAGATATTCTGAGGGATAGTCTTGAATAATCTTGACTAAAGTGTCAGTTCCAATATCTTTGATCGCTGACTTGTTGTTGTTAGATTCTCGAACAGCAAGAATCTCTACAGACGCACAGACTTTTCTAGTGTCGCAATTGGTAATCTCCCATGAACCGTCTACATTCCGTCGAAATAAAAAATTATCTGGCGGATAAGAGGTAAGAGGCTTTTTGGTACGGCTGTCAATAGGAGCAGAGCCCATGATAACCAGTCCCAGTTTGGTATCTTGGGAAGTCATCGTTTGTATTACAGTTTCGGTTGTCTTAGACTTAGGGTTAAAAAACCTGACAACGAACTGCCCGCTACAACCACTCATCTGAAGTGTGCCTTCAAAAACGTTTACTCCCATCACCCAACGTAGATCAATGCTACTATGTATGGGAACAGAACATTCACTAGCATAAGTTATGCCACTTAGGCTCAACAACAGGAGAGCCATCAGTTTTTTGAGCATTTTGTTCATCACTTGATTCCTCATCTGTCAAAAATTCAAAAATCCAGTCTCATTTTTAACCATAATCAGTATGCTTGTCAAGTGTCAAGAGTTAAGGTATTTTGGAGTCCAAGATTGGGCATCGGCTCGCCCAAGATAAATCTTGGACTCCAAAATCCTTTATTTTCTGGTTCCCACGCGCCGGCGTGGGAACCAGTCGGGACGCTGGCGCGTCCCGACTGCAACGAGATGTTATAATTAATCATGACTGATAATAAACGAAAATTTACCATAGGGCGAGCCCGTGATTG
>LUTY01001098.1 GCA_001640045.1 Candidatus Thiomargarita nelsonii
CTTGGCAGTAAAGCCGGGTATTTTCTCCCTTTAGCGAAGGCTTTGGATACAACGCGAGCGGTTTATGGTCTGGAGTCTCCTGGTCTTGACGGTCAGAATCAGATACCTGAGACAGTAGAAGCTTTGGCGCAATATCATATTGATAGAATTAGAATTATTCAGCCTAACGGTCCTTACTATTTAATCGGTCATTCTTTTGGTACAGCGGTCGCTTTAGAGATCGCTTGGCGTTTAGAGCAAGTCGATGAAACGCTGGCGTTGTTGGCGGTTTTGGACCAACCAACCCCACAATATACGCCTATAAGTGATCACGAGAAACAACAAACTGAATTTGAATGGCTGTGGAATATTGTATTGACTTTTAAGCTCTTAGCCAATATAGAACCGCCATTTAGTTTGGATGGTCTGAAAAAAACCAATAGCTTGAATTATGCCTGCCGTACTGTGATGAATTGGCTTAAACAGGAAAATGCATATAACATTTTATTTTCTTCCAAAGGGTTGCCAGAAGAACTTCGTGCTTTAGTCAAAGTCTATCGAGCAAATGCGCTGGCTTTTGCAGGCTACCAACCTCAAGACAAACGGTTACGCTGTACGATTGATTTGTTTTGTACCGCTGAATCGATAAACAGATGGGGGGAGGAACAGCCTGATGGTTGGGGGTGGCGGGAACATACGCTGACCGGAGTCAGAATGCATCAGGTGACTGGTTCACATTTCAGTATGCTCAATGCCCCCCAGGTCCAAATCTTGGCAGATCAACTGACAAACATCTTATAAAAGCTTCTGAACGATATTGCCGAATGCTACTACAGCCCAATTCGGGTATTTGTGAGGATAACATGTTATTTGAACTTTTAATAACAAGCAGTGCTTTATATGCCGGTATAAGAGCATATAAAAATAAGAAAAAAAACCAAAACGCTGATAAAATCAACAAACAAGCTCAAAGTCTTTGGTCTGGCAAGCAGCG
>LUTY01001099.1 GCA_001640045.1 Candidatus Thiomargarita nelsonii
CATGTATTGGGATTGGCGGTGATCCGATTCATGGCATGAATTTTGTCGATTGTTTAGAATTGTTCCAAAAAGATCCCCAAACTGAGGGCATCGTTATTGTCGGTGAAATTGGCGGTACAGATGAAGAAGAGGCGGCGGATTATATTAAGTCATCTGTGACTAAACCTGTTGTTGCTTATATCGCAGGTGTCACAGCACCACCGGGTAAGCGCATGGGACATGCAGGCGCGATCATTAGCGGGGGGAAAGGCACGGCGGCTGATAAATTTGCAGCACTAGAAGCGGCGGGTGTTACATTGGCACGTTCTCCAAGCGATATAGGTATTCGTATTTTAGAAAGTTTGAAGGGCTAAAATTCCTCCAGAACATTAAGTTAAGGGCAACCACAAGGGATTGCCCCTACGAAAAATCACGTCTCCTGTAGGGGCAATCCTTTATGGTTGCCCCTTAACTTCATTTAAAAAAATGCAACCACATATTTTAGTTGTAGAAGATGAAGCCGCTATTCGCGAGATGCTACAGCTCCCCTTAAATAAGGCGGGTTTTGTCGTTGAAGAAGCGGCGGACGTTTATCAAGCAAAAACCTTGATTTTTAATCGCATACCTCAACTCATTTTGCTTGATTGGATGTTGCCAGATACCAGTGGTATTGAGTTTGCGAGGCAACTGAAAAAAGACTCTAAAACTCAAGAGATACCCATCATCATACTCACAGCGCGTGGTGAAGAAGAAGACAAAATTCGTGGACTTGAAGTGGGGGCGGATGATTATGTCACTAAACCCTTTTCACCGCGTGAACTCATTGCTCGCATCAAAGCAGTGATGCGTCGTGTCTCAACACAGAGCGAACAATTGGTTGTAAAAGATTTGCAACTTGATTCGGCTGAGCATCGCGTGATGGTAGGCACTCATGAAGTACAAATGGGGCCAACTGAATTTAAGTTATTGCAATTTTTTATGCAACATCCAGAGC
>LUTY01001100.1 GCA_001640045.1 Candidatus Thiomargarita nelsonii
ACCCGATTTACCATCTCGATGATATAGGCGAGCAAAAATGCCACTGGCTTTTAAATGGCGTTGTATGCCCATCCAGTCAAACCAGTGAAAAAATTGTCCCTCATCGACATTTTTTAATATACCTGCCTGTTGTGCTTGTGTATAATAATCAGCAGCCCACTCCTTAACTCGTTTTAGAGGCCAAGCAATATAACAATCACGCAATAATGAAGCCAGATCATAAGTCACAGGACCTTTGACGGCATCCTGAAAATCCAAAATCCCCGGATTATGTTGGGGTACAATCATGAGATTACGTGAATGATAGTCACGATGGACAAAAACTTGGGGCTGTGATAGGGCACTGCTGCTTAACAATTCAAAACAACTTTCCAAACTGGCTCGCTTTGCCTGGGACAAGGATAAATTTAAATGTTTATCTACCAACCAATTTGTGAATAAATCCATTTCATTGTGCAATAGGCCATGATCATATAAGGGTAAACCCTGAGTATCGATGTTTTTTTGCATCAGTACTAAGGCATTTAAGGCATCACCATATAAATTATCAAGCTGCCCCTCATTCAAGGCAGATAAATACAATTGTGAGCCTAAATCGCTCAATAATAAAAAACCTTGCTCTAAATGACTTGCCACAATCTTTGGCGCATTTAAACCACTGGCTTGTAAGCGCTGTGCGATATCAATAAATGGGTGGCAATTTTCTTTATCGGGCGGAGCATCCATAATAATATATGAAATACCATCCACTCCCACTCGAAAATAACGACGGAAACTGGCATCATTCGTGATAGAAATTATCTGGGGGGCGGGCTTGCCCAAGTAGGCTTGTAACCAATTTTCTAACGCATTTAGACGTTCAGACATAATTTAATTTCCAAAATAAATAGATTCAAAAGCAAAAATCTTAAATCATTGCTTGACATTTTTATAATACTTGAGCATTATAGTAATGTATTTGTTTCCTTTAGCA
>LUTY01001101.1 GCA_001640045.1 Candidatus Thiomargarita nelsonii
ATCAAGCCACCATGGAAAACGCCATCAATCACTTTGGCAAAAAACTCCATGGCGGTGCGGTGGGGCTATTTTATTATTCGGGACATGGGGTGCAATATGCCGGCAACAACTATTTAATTCCCATTGGTGCAATTTCGTCCATTTCCAGCGCTGAACAACTCAAATATAAAACAGTGAATGCCGGCTATGTACTCGGTGCCATGGCAAATGCCGGTAATCAGCTCAATCTCGTTATCTTGGATGCCTGCCGCGATAATCCGTTTAGGGGTTTCTCAAGAAATATGCAACGAGGCTTAGCGCGAATGCAGGAGAGTGGTGCGGAAGGCACACTTATTGCCTATGCCACGTCTCCTGGTAATACCGCCTTAGATGGCATCGGACGTAACAGCCCTTATACCAAGTATCTACTCCGCTTTATGCAAGCACCTAATTTACCAGTTGAATTATTATTTAAAAAAGTGCGCGTAGCCGTTAAGCAGGAAACGCATGGAAAACAAACGCCTTGGTACGAAGCCTCAATAGAAGGGGATTTTTATTTTGTCAAAAAAGGCTACAATAGGGCATCAGCATTTGAAACGCCTCTCCCCAAAGACAATCCTCTATTTGAAGGATACCAATTTCTCAAAGCGGAACAATGGGATAGAGCGGAAAGAAAATTTAACCAAGCGAGCCGTCAAATGCCCCGCTCACCAGCACCTTGGTATTGGAAAGCAAGGCTGGCATTAGCGAGAGGTAATAAGCACGTTAGCCTAAACTATTTAGAAGAAGTGTTTAAACGTGATCCCAAACATGTCCAAAGTTTAGCTTTAAAAATCAAGGTACTACTCTTATTGGGTGGGCGCAATATGAAAAAGGCTAAGCAATTGGCAAATTCTATCCACCATTCATCGCCGGCACTTAAGCAGTGGATAAGTTGCCATGAATCACGCTCCTCTTTAATATAAGCATCAACTTCTTCGGCGGTTTTAAAAA
>LUTY01001102.1 GCA_001640045.1 Candidatus Thiomargarita nelsonii
TTATTGAGATTTTCTTTAAAGTCCCATTGAAAAGCCCAAATAATTTGAGTCTCATCTTCTCTGCCAAAGGAGAGAACAACTTCAATCAAGTGAGAATTCTTAAAAACAGACTTAATGGTTTCAACTAACCATGCTCTCTCTTCAAAAAAACGCAAAGGCTATCATGACATAAACGCTTGAATAAAAAGTAAAATTTGCAAAATCGTCGATTTTCCAGCCCCGTTTTGGCATATAGTAAGAGTCGGCTCGAAATCGGAATGAAAGTTATCAAGTGATTTAAAGCCATGCACTGACAACTGGCGCAAATGTAATCTGTTATTTAGCATTTTTATTCTCCAAATGGGGTGATTAAACTCCAGACAACAGTGCGGTAAGTTTTCATCTGTTAATTTCCTTGAGCAAAAAGAGCAGTTTTTGTATTTGTGGTGTTGTTGAATCAACACGACTGTTATCCTTAATCTGTTGAATCAGATGTTGCATTATCAGTCCTCGCTGCAAAGACTCTCTGAGGGCTTGGCGAAGAATATCCCTTGAAACACTATCCGTTGTAATCAAGTCAAGTATGGTACGCAAAGGCTTTGTTACCCAAAATTCGTCTCCAAATTCAATATCTTGTTTAGGAATTTCACCTTTATGTAGTACCAAACATTTAGGCGGTTGCTTTCTAAAGCCCCGGTAACATGGAGTTTAGCAGGCATCAAATCAGAAAGCTCAAATATTCGCAACGACAAGTTTACTCTCTAACAACCCGAAAACCAATAATCTTAGAGCGTTTTGACGCTTGTTCCCAATCACGCGCTGCCGAGCGCACTTTTTGCTGAAAATCGGCCCACGATCCGCCACGCCGGACAATACGATTCGCACTATTCACACAAACTTGTTCTTTACCTCTATATTTTTCCTCATATTGGGAGCAAGTCCATTCTTGCACATTGCCAGAAATATCGTACAATCCAAAAGCGTTAGAGCTAA
>LUTY01001103.1 GCA_001640045.1 Candidatus Thiomargarita nelsonii
GGACTCAAAGCCACCGGGCGTGGTCGAATCACAGCACGTCAAATCGAATCCGCACGACGTACTATTACACGTCGCGTCAAGCGAGGTGGAAAACTCTGGATACGGATATTTCCGGATAAACCCATCAGCAAAAAACCGCTAGAAGTCCGTATGGGTAAAGGAAAGGGTAATGTTGAATATTGGGTTGCCCTCATCCAGCCGGGTAAAATGCTCTATGAAATTGAAGGCGTTTCAGAAGAGATTGCCCGTGAGGCTTTTCGTTTAGCATCGGCAAAACTTCCGGTGCCAACCACCTTTATAAGCAGGACAGTGATGTGATGAAAGCGCGAGAACTTCGAGAAAAAAGCGTTGAGGAACTCAACAAGGAACGGCTTGAATTATTACGTGAACATTTTAATTTGCGTTTACAAAAAGCCAATGATCAACTTAACCGACATACCCAACTCAAAAGTGTCCAACGTGACATAGCTCGGGTAAAAACGGTTCTTAATGAAAAAAGAAGGATGGCATTGCATGGCTGAAACTGAAGAACAACAGGTGATACGAACTCTGACAGGACGTGTCACTAGCAATAAAATGCAACAAACGATTACCGTTTTAATAGAACGAAAGGTGAAGCATCCGAAATATGGTAAGTACATTAAACGCTCAACGAGGCTACACGCCCACGATGAAGAAAATACTTGCCATGAAGGTGATGTCGTTGAAATTACGCAATGTCGTCCGCTATCTAAGACGAAATCTTGGCGTTTAGAGAGAATTGTAACAAGGGCAATTGGTTAAGCGTGCAACTTTCACGACAAACTTGCGGGGTTTTGGCAACCTCGCAGGTTTTAAATGCCCTACATTGTTTTGTTTGTTTATAAAGAAAGGAGTTAAAAATGATACAAATGCAATCAATGCTAGATGCCGCCGACAATAGTGGTGCGCGTCGAATAAAATGTATCAAAGTTCTCGGGGGCTCACACCGCC
>LUTY01001104.1 GCA_001640045.1 Candidatus Thiomargarita nelsonii
CTTGAAGTTACGTATGGAAGGATGTATCTTTTGTAGATCACAATTGGCATCAAGATAGAAAGTCCATCCATAATTTTCAGGCGAACTATTGAACCTTTCTATATCAGCACGCAAATAACTTTCCTCGTACCACTCCTGGTCAGACTCATCCTGAAAATGGTTTTTAATTTCAGGATGTTGACCCATGCAATTGGCTTTTAAACTTCCCTGCTTAATCAATTTGTTAACCTTGTTGACGTAAGCTTTAGGGGAATAATAATTGTATTCTATCTCATTTTGAGAACAGAACCATAACAATAATGGTAATATCAAAAGTAGTAGAATTAACGGTAATCGTTCTACTATGAGGCAGTCTCCTTATCTTTGATGATTGCGACACCAACAGCGATGATTAACAGTAAAACAAGGGATTCGATAATATCTGCGCCCGAATCCAGGCCGAACAGATAGAGATTTTTACCCGTAAACAGAACTAAATTATAAGTGGCAAGTATGATATAGATGCTTGCAAACGCAAAAGTCAAACCGGTTAAGCCAACGACAGCCGTGAGGATGTCTGTTGATTGGGAAGTCCTGCCCAGTGCGTTTTGATACCAGGGACGCCAGGGTAACAGGCTATAGCCGACAAAGGCGATGACCATATAAATAAACATCAGGCCAATCACTCCCAAGGTGCCCCATTCTCCAGCAACAAATATCCCAAGCGTATGTTCACGCAATGCCGTGCTTTTGAGACTCAATTCGGATTCCGTATAACCGCGCCCTCCCAATGGTCCTGAGGTATAAATATCCAGAATATGGATCATTTGCACCAGGTCCTCACTGTTTCTTGTCCCCATTTGTTGCAATTTTTCAAAATAAGCTTGTTGCAAAAAGCGCAAATAATTGCGGTCAGAATCCGACTCTATCTCTAAGACATTTAATACCATTAAAGGCAATTTTGGTACAAAAATGATCAACAAAATAAAGAA
>LUTY01001105.1 GCA_001640045.1 Candidatus Thiomargarita nelsonii
TGTTCTCTTTTGTGGGTGATACGGTTTTAGATCCGTTCATGGGTACGGGTACAACAACGGTTGCCGCTGCCAAATGGGGAAGGAATAGCATAGGGAATGGGCAGAACAGCGTATTTACAAAGAGACAGGTTCTTTGTTTTCCCATGCGGAAGTTAATGCAACAATCAATAAAAAATGATTATGGATTATTCAGATAACGTAGCCCAAGCCGTTAAACACTTTTGGCGAACCAGACTCAAACAAGATAAAAACCAAGGTTCAACCACTGGTGTTAGGGATGCTGGTAATAGAAGCTCAGTAACGGGTGGCGCACAACTTGATGGTTTTATTCATCTACTTGCATCCATTCTTGAAGATGCCGGATTGAAAAACCATTCAATTTATACCAATAAAACCGTTTTACCGGGATATTTCAGACCGACAAAAGATTGGGACTTGGTTGCTGTTGTAGAGGGTGAACTATTAGCAACCATTGAATTCAAATCCCATGTTGGGCCCTCATTCGGCAACAATTTTAACAACCGTGTTGAGGAAGCATTAGGAAGTGCTACCGATATATGGACAGCATACCGTGAAGGGGCATTCAAACCTTATCAAAAACCTTGGTTAGGATGGTTAATGTTGTTAGAAGATACCAATAAATCACAATCACCTGTACGGGTATCAGAGCCACATTTTGAAGTTTTTAAAGAATTTAAAAACGCATCATATGCCAAACGCTATGAATTATTCTGTGAACGTTTGGTACGTGAACGCTTGTATGATGCAAGCTGCTTGCTGTTATCCGATAGGGATAATGGGCTGAATGGTGGATACTCAGAACCTAATGCAGAAGTGAATTTCAAAAACTTTGCCACTTCTTTAACTGCACATGCCATTGCATTTGTTAAGATGCGTGAATGATAACCTAAAAATAGGGGACAGACCACGTTTTCTTCTGTCAATG
>LUTY01001117.1 GCA_001640045.1 Candidatus Thiomargarita nelsonii
TTGGAAAATTGATAATGTTGACATTAACGGCAACATCACGGGTAGAACGACAAAAATCCACACCATCCAAGGCCATACTGAGAGAGGCAATACGCATACCATTTCCGGAGTCGTCGTTGGAGATTTTCAGGCTGATACGCAATTAAAAGGATTTTTCGTTCAGGAAGAAGACGCTGATATTGATGACGATCCAACAAGCTCAGAGGGGCTGTTTGTCTACAATCCAGGTGGTCCCGATGTCAATGTAGGTGATCTGGTGCGCGTAACGGGTGAAGTTGAGGAATTCTACGCTCTCACAGAATTAAAAAACGTCAGCAAGGTAACCGTTTGCAGTCGCGGAGCCAGTGTGACACCTGCAACCCTCAATCTGCCTTTTGACAGTCATACCTATCTTGAACAATCTCTCCAGAATATGGCTGATCAAACAACATGCAAACACGAATTAGAAAAAGCTAATTTAATCATTGAGCAAAAAGACAAGGAAATGGTTTATCTTAAAGAGATGATTGAACAAAAAGACAAGGAAATTGCTTATCTTAAAGAGATGATTGAGTTGATGAAAAAGCAAGCGTAGGCGCGTCCCAGCTCATCATTTAAACTAGAAAGGTGCGTGGGACGCACCCTACGCTCGATCAGGCACTTTTGCTAGTACAACTTTGTTTTGACTGGTATGAGTCCACCTTCGGTTTGGCTGTCCCAAGATAAATCTTGGATTCCTACCCGTCAAAACAAAGTTGACAGAGTACTAGAGCCTGTTCAAATTTTTCCCTACTGCCACGTTTGGCTCGCATTGTAAAGTAATTATTTGACATTAACACTGCAATTTTTTCTGCCAATGCGGTAGCAATGAATTGGTCAATGGATATGCCCTCTATCTTTGCTAATTAATAGCTTGTTTATGTTTTGATTTGTTTGTCATTTCGACCAGCGGGAGAAATCTGGTTTAGCGTTTTTGGACCTCTTAAACCGCTGGTCGAAATGACAGGCGGGAGAGTAAAAACCAAATGGTTGAAATTTCAATCAAAACTTGAACATCGAGTATAAGAACATTAGATTAGAGCCAATTTCAGAAATATTGGGTGTGGAGTTGGTACAATTGGTGTTTTCAGCCGGAAGCGGTAGGTGTTCCCATTTGATCGTTTTTTCCGCTCTCTCAATGCCATTAAGTTAAGCAGCTTTATATCATAAGGGATTCAGTTAAGTTCCCGTTGGTCGGAAATCCGCTCCGCGTAATGAACGAAACAACACTTCAAAATCAATAATTTAGTCTTAACTTAATGGCATTGTCTTGCAGTATACGTTTGATAATCTCTTGATAGGTTAATTTATCCATTGGGTAATCACCTCATCATGTTAGTTGACCAATATCAGCCGAAAAAATGCCCTGATAAGTGATGTCATTGACTGCCATATAAAGTAATCGTTCCGACTGTTGTTCTTGTAAAATCTCCTCATAATATATTGTCCTAACGCTTGTTGTAAATCGTAGATTTCAGAATGACCTACAAAACTTTTAATCTCGACAATAATCTTTTGGAGACCTTTTTCAGCAGAAATTAAACGTTCTGCCCCTATATCAGCATACAATGTTTTTTTACCTATTTTCAAATTAAATTGAGGTTATGTGATTGTCCAACCATCCTTAATGAGACTCTGTTTGACAGCATTGTGGTAGATGTCTTTTTTTGGCATATTTATGGTACCCAGCTAAATTTGTCGGTTCATGTTATGTGCTTATCTTGTTGGAGGTGATGAGGGAAAGTTAAGTGAATTAAAAATGACTGATTACAAGATTAAAAAAATTGATGGCATATCATTTACAGTGTAGAGTGCGTACTCCGCACAAATAAAGTACAGTGATCTCAAGAATGTGCGTGGGACGCACCCTACGCTCGCTAAATTTTTGGTAAATTAATAGCACAAGGATAATATTCTGAAAGAGGTGATTTTTAAAAGTACCTGAATGTGGTATTTTGGAGTCCAAAGCGGCAGCGTGTTGGGCTAATACGACTTATGCTTTTATAAAAGCTTTATATAGTATTCCAGATAAATCTTTTGGCCAAAAACCTGTCCAGGTTTGGCTTCCTTGCGATTTCTAATAGGTGAATTTAATCCTAATATTTTTCAGCAGTTTGCGGCTTTTGGTACATAACCTAACACTCCCGCTTAGGAGATAAAAAAGATGAGTGATTCATATGAGGTTGAAAATAACGGAATTGATGGGGAGGATCCAATGGGATCATTGAATCACAGCACTGTTCAATTCAAGCTAGGTAGTTTACTTGATCGTTGTGCTGGCAATAAATTGCATTTTGCAACTGAGTTAAGTTTGGACATTGTCCAGCATGATCTCAGTGAATATCGGCTTGATGGCAAATATGAGATTAAACCTGATATTTGTGCCTATATAAAATTTCCTATTATATCCGAAAAACTAGATGATCTGGTGACAGTCTCTCAAATGCCTGACTTAGCTATTGAGATACTGTCACCACGCCAATCGCTCGGTTATCTGATTAGAAAAACCAAAGCTTATTTTGAACTTGGCGTTAAGTCATGTTGGATAGTTAATCCGGGTATGCAGACTGTGGCGGTTTACTCGCAACCGAATCAGCGAAAAAGCTTTGATGTCGAACGCGATACCGAAGTCATTGATGAAGTGATGGATATTCGTTTACCCATTCAAGAGATTTTTTCCAGCTAGCGGAAATCCCCACTCTGGTGCTGAAATCGAGGAGAGAAGCAAGCTTACGATCCGGCGGAGTTAAGTTGTGAGTCAAAAATGAATGAGCCACGCTTTATAATAAACTCCTCCATAAAAGTTTTGTCCCTAAAAGACCTCTGAGGTTTTGGAAACATCAGAGGTCTGGACGCAGAATTTTTCTGGACAGCTATAATGATGGGGCTATACTCAATTTTTTAATTATGCGAATTTTTATAAATTATCAAAAAAGTCTTATAATATTACTATTCACTTTAAACACGGTGCAGGCTGAATTATTGTCAACCTATACCTTTACGGATGCCATCGGAAACGAGGCAACATTTGAGCCTGATAATCAGCCGAACAATGGCACACTTTCCGCGATGAATCGGGGAACGGGTTTAACGCCTAAAAAGGCTAAGAACACTTTTAATGCTCAGAATTGGTCAACGGGTACGCTCGATATGACTGATTATTACTCATTGACAATCCAACCCAATTGCGGATTTGAAATGACATTAACCAGTTTAACACTTGATTCTCGGCGATCAAATAAGAGCATTCGCAATTGGTCAATTCGTTCAAGCTTAGATGATTTTGCAACGGATTTAAAAACCTTTAATGTGCCAGATGACACCAACTTACGC